>NZ_JBSGET010000033.1:0-64285 GCF_053603035.1 Kitasatospora sp. NPDC004272
CCCGCCAGCAGCGCGGCCAGCGCCGCCGTCCCGGCCAGCGCGCGCACCCGCAGCCCGGGCGCGCGGAGCAGCACCAGCAGCGCCGTGTTCGCCGCGACCAGGACCCAACTGACCAGCCACACACCGCCGATGGAGGCCAGGCCGAGCACCGCCGGGTGCTCCCACTGGGTGGCGCCCAGCAGTGCCCACGGCCCGCCCAGCGCGTGCCAGGAGCGGGCGTACTCGGCGCACACCCACACCGCGGGCAGCACCGCCAGCGCCGCCGCCGCGCGGCGCGGCGTCGGCTCGCCGTGCAGCAGCCACCAGGCGGCCAGGCCGAACGGCGCCTGCAGCACGCCGAACAGCACCGCCAGCACCGGCAGCGCGGGGCCGATCGACGGGACCAGCCAGTACATCCCGGTGAGGATGAACCCCGCGCCGAACCACCAGCCGCGCACCGCGGCCTCGCGGGGCCCGGCCGCGGCCCGCATCAGCAGCAGGCCCGGTACCAGCGCCGCCCAGGCCAGCCAGGCCAGGCCCGCGCCGGGGAAGGTCAGGACGGGCAGCGCGCCCGAAGCCAGCGCGCCGTAGCGGGCCGGTCGGGTGAGGGCGGTTCGCAGGTTCATGGGCAGATTGTCCGTCCGGCCGGGCCGGAAGGCACCCCTATTCGATCATCGGCATGTCAAGGTCGCCCCCAGCCTGCCCGGATCGCCCGGGTTCACTCGCCCCGGGCGCCGTCACTCGCCCTCCAGGTCGCCCTCGGTCTCCAGCAGCACCTGCCGCAGCCCGTCCAGCAGCGCCGGGTCCGGCTCCGCCCACAGGCCGCGCCCGGCGGCCTCCAGCAGGCGTTCGGCGATGCCGTGCAGGGCCCACGGGTTGGCCTCGGCGAAGAACTCGCGGTTGACCGGGTCGAGCACGTACTCCTCGGTCAGCTTCTCGTACATCCAGTCGGCGACCACGCCGGTGGTCGCGTCGTAGCCGAACAGGTAGTCGACGGTCGCGGCCATCTCGAACGCGCCCTTGTAGCCGTGCCGGCGCATCGCCTCCAGCCAGCGCGGGTTGACCACCCGGGCCCGGAAGACCCGGGCCGCCTCCTCGGTCAGGGTGCGGGTGCGCACCGTCTCCGGGCGGGTGGAGTCGCCGACGTACGCGGCCGGGGCGGCGCCGGTCAGCGCCCGCACGGTGGCCACCATGCCGCCGTGGTACTGGAAGTAGTCGTCCGAGTCGGCGATGTCGTGCTCGCGGGTGTCGGTGTTCTTCGCCGCCACCGTGATCCGCCGGTACGCGCTCTCCATCTCCTCGCGCGCGGGCCGCCCGTCCAGGCCGCGCCCGTACGCGTAGCCGCCCCACACCGTGTACACCTCGGCCAGGTCGGCGTCGGTGCGCCAGTCCCGGCTGTCGATCAGCTGCAGCAGGCCCGCGCCGTAGGTGCCCGGGCGGGAGCCGAACACCCGTACCGTGGCCCGGCGTTCGTCGCCGTGCTCGGCCAGGTCGGCCCGCACGTGGGCCCGGACGAAGTTCTCCGACTCCGGCTCCTCCTGGCGGGCGGCGAGCCGGACCGCGTCGTCCAGCAGCGCCACCACGTGCGGGAAGGCGTCCCGGAAGAAGCCGGAGATGCGCAGCGTCACGTCGATCCGCGGCCGGCCCAACTCGGCGAGCGGGACCGGCTCCAGGCCGGTGACCCGGCGCGAGGCGTCGTCCCACACCGGGCGGACGCCGAGCAGCGCGAACGCCTCCGCGATGTCGTCGCCCGCGGTGCGCATCGCGCTGGTGCCCCACAGGGACAGGCCCACCGAGGGCGGGAACTGCCCGTCGTTGTCGGCCCGGTAGCGCTCGACCAGGGACGCGGCCAGCGCCTGGCCGGTCTCCCAGGCGAGCCGGGACGGGACGGCCTTCGGGTCCACCGAGTAGAAGTTGCGGCCGGTGGGGAGCACGTTGACCAGCCCGCGCAGCGGCGAGCCGGAGGGCCCGGCCGGGACGAAGCCGCCCCGCAGGGCGTGCAGCACCGCGTCCAACTCGTCGGTGGTGGCGGCCAGTCGGGGCACCAGCTGGGTGGCGGCGAAGGCCAGCACCTCGGCGACGGCGGCGGGGAGGCCGGCGGAGACCTTCGCCACCGCGGCCGGGTCCCAGCTCTCCGCCTCCATCGCCTCGACCAGCGCACGGGCCCGCGCCTCGGCCGCGTCCGCCGCACCCAGGGTCGGGGCCGCCTCGTCCAGGCCCAGCGCCTCGCGCAGGCCCGGCAGCGCGCTCACGCCGCCCCAGATCTGCCGGGCCCGGAGGATCGACAGCACGAGGTTCACCCGGTCGGTGCCGGTCGGGGCCTGGCCCAGCACGTGCAGGCCGTCGCGGATCTGGGCGTCCTTCACCTCGCACAGCCAGCCGTCGACGTGCAGCAGGAAGTCGTCGAAACCGTCGTCCTCCGGCCGCTCCGCCAGGCCCAGGTCGTGGTCCAGCTTGGCGGCCTGGATCAGCGTCCAGATCTGCGCCCGGATCGCGGGCAGCTTCGCCGGGTCCATCGCCGCGATGTTCGAGTGCTCGTCGAGGAGTTGCTCCAGCCGGGCGATGTCGCCGTAGGAGTCGGCGCGCGCCATCGGCGGCACCAGGTGGTCCACCAGCGTGGCGTGCGCCCGGCGCTTGGCCTGGGTGCCCTCGCCCGGGTCGTTCACCAGGAACGGGTAGACCAGCGGCAGGTCGCCGAGCGCCGCGTCCGGGCCGCACTCGGCGGACAGCGCCGCGGTCTTGCCCGGCAGCCACTCCAGGTTGCCGTGCTTGCCCAGGTGCACCACCGCGTGCGCGCCGAAACCGCCGTCCGCGCGGTCCGCCGCGATCCACCGGTAGGCCGCCAAGTAGTGGTGGCTGGGCGGCAGATCGGGATCGTGGTAGATCGCCACCGGGTTCTCGCCGAACCCGCGCGGCGGCTGGACCAGCACCAGCAGGTTGCCCGAGCGGATGCCCGCCAGCACCAGGTCGCCGTCCGGGTTCCGGGAGCGGTCCACGTACAGCTCGCCCGGCGCCGGACCCCAGTGCTCCTCCACCCGCTCGCGCAGCGCCGCCGGGAGGGTGGCGTACCAGCGGCGGTAGTCGGCGGCCGGGATCCGCACCGGGTTGCGGGCCAACTGCTCCTCGGTCAGCCACGCCTGGTCGTAGCCGCCCGCCTCGATCAGCGCGTGGATCAGCGCGTCGCCCTCGTGGCCGTTTTCCGTGCCCGTGTGGAAGCCCGGCAGGGCGTCGCCCAGGTCCATGCCCTCCGCGCGCAGCCGCTCCAGCAGCCGGACCGCCGACGCCGGGGTGTCCAGGCCCACCGCGTTGCCCACCCGGGCGTGCTTGGTCGGGTACGCCGACAGCACGAGGGCCAGCCGGCGCTCGGCCGCCGGGGTGTGCCGCAGCTGCGCGTGCCGCACCGCGATGCCCGCCACCCGGGCCGCCCGCTCCGGATCGGCCGCGTACACCGTCAGCCCGTCCTCGTCGACCTCCTTGAACGAGAACGGGACGGTGATCAGCCGGCCGTCGAACTCCGGCACCGCCACCTGCGTCGCCGTGTCCAGCGGGGACAGCCCGTCGTCGCTGCCCTCCCACTGCGCCCGCGACCAGGTCAGGCAGAGCGCCTGCAGGATCGGCCGGTCCAGCGCGGCCAACTCGCCCGCGTCCCACGCCTCCTCGTCGCCGCCGGCCTGCGCGTCGGCCGGCCGGGTGCCGCCCGCCGCCAGCACGGTGGTCACGATCACGTCGGCCGCGCCCAGCTCCGCCAGCAGCTCCGGCTCCGCCCCGCGCAGCGAGGCGCAGAAGTACGCCCGCACCCGGGCCCCCCGGTCCTCGACCGCCCGGCACAGCGTCTCCACGAACGCCGTGTTCCCGCTCATGTGGTGCGCCCGGTAGTACAGCACCGCGACGGTCGGCCCCCCGCCGTCCCGCGCCTCGCGCTCCAGCGGGCCCCAGGACGGCGCCGAGGCCGGGGGCGCGAAACCGTGGCCGGTCAGCAGCACCGTGTCGGACAGGAACGCGCCCAGCTCCGCCAGGTTCGCCGGACCGCCGTGCGCCAGGTACGCGTGCGCCTCCGCCGCGATGCCCGCCGGGACGGTCGACAGCTCCATCAGCTGCGCGTCCGGCGCCTGCTCACCCGTCAGCACCACCACCGGCAGCGGGCCCGCCAGCAGCGCGTCCAACCCCTCCTGCCAGGCCCGGCGCCCGCCCAGCAGCCGCACCACCACCAGCTCCACGCCGGCCAGCAGCGCGGGCAGCTCCGCGGGCGACAGCCGCGCCGGGTTCGCCCAGCGGAACGGCACCGGGCCGTCCGCCGCCCGGGCGCTCAACAGGTCGGTGTCGGACGTCGACAGCAGCAGGATCATGCGGAAGCCCTCCCGGGCGTCTCGGACGGCACGGGGCGGGCGGGCAGCGCGGGGCGGCCGAACGGTGCGGGGCGGGCAGGCGGCCCGGGCAGCGCGGGGCGGACGGCACGGGACGGCCCGGCGGGCACCCGCCGGGGCGCGGGCATGCGGCAGCGCATGGAACGGCCTTCCTCGGGGTCCTCGCCCCGGGCAGTGGAGGACGGCCGGAGTTCCTGGCTCCCGCGGCTCAGTGAGCCGCGGTCACAGTGGCGGGACCGCACCGGATTCGCACCGGACTTCCTCCGCTGTGCCGTCGCTGGCAGCGGACGCCCCGAGAGGCGCCCGCCAGCATCGTACGGGGTGATCGGCGATCGGGGGAGTGTGAGCTGCGACGCTGACCGAAACCCGACCACCCGCGCCCCCGGACCCCGGCCCGCACCGCCCTGAGCTGCGCAATCACCGCCCCGGCCGGGGCCGGCACCCGGCGCCGGGTGTGACGCACGAGGCGGTGGCGCGCCCGCGACCGATGGGTATGCTCGCCGCCATGCCACCCACACCCGACGCCGCCCAGGCACCCTCCGTCGGGCCCGACCGAGGCCGCGCCGACGCCTGCCCCGGCGCGCTCCGCCTGCACCCCGCCGAGGACGGACACCTCGCCCGACTCCGGCTGCCCGGCGGCCACTTGACGCACCACCAGATCCTCGCCGTGGCCGGCGCCGCCGACGCGCTCGGCGACGGCGGCGCCGAGATCACCTCGCGCGGCAACCTCCAGCTGCGCGGCCTCGCCGCGGGCTGCGCCGCCGACCTCGCCGAACGGCTGCGCGCCGTCGGCCTGTTGCCCTCCGACACCCACGAACGCGTCCGCAACATCGCCGCCTCCCCGCTCGCCGGACTCGACGGCCGCGGCGCGGCCGGAAACCAACTGACCGAATGGGTGCGGGAGTTGGACGAGGCGCTGTGCGCCGCGCAGTGGGCCGCCGGGCTGTCCGGCAAGTTCCTGTTCGCCCTCGACGACGGCCGCGGCGACGTCGCCGCCCTCAACGCCGATGTGACCTTGATCGCAGTCGGCGGCGGCCGCGCCCTGCTCCGCCTCGGCCGCGCCCGCCGCGCCACCGCCGTCGACGCACCCGTGCCCGCCGCGCTCGACGCCGCCCGCCGCTTCCTCGACCTCGCCGCCGGACGCGCCTGGCACCCGCGCGAGATCCAGGCCGAACTGCCCGAGGGCGACGTCCCGCTGCCCCCCTTCGCCGGCGAACGGCCCGCCCTCGGCACGCTCACCGGCGCCCTCAGCGTCGGCGTGCGCCTCGGCCGGGCCGACAGTGCCCAGTGGCGGCTGCTCGCCGACGCCCTCGGCACCGGGGAGACCGCCCGACTCACCCCCTGGCGCGGCGTCGTCCTGCCGCACGCCGACCCCGCCCGGCTGCCGGACCTGGCCGCCGCCGGACTGCGCACCACCCCCGGCGGCCCCTGGGAGGGCGTCACCGCCTGCACCGGCCTGCCCGGCTGCCACAAGTCCCTCGCCGACGTCCGCGCCCAGGCCGCCCGCGCCCACACCGACGTCCCCGCCGAGGGGCTCCCCGTCCACTGGTCCGGCTGCGCCCGCCGCTGCGGGCACCCCGCCGGCCGCTGGGTCGACGTCCTGGCCACCGCGTCCGGACACCGCGTCACCGTCGACGGCACCGTCCGCGACACCGAAGAGAACGACACGGCCGAGGCAGTCGCCGAAGCCCGCAACGCCCAATGGCGGAGGCCCAAATGATCGACTACGAGAAGGACGGCGCGGCCATCTACCGCCAGTCGTTCGCCACCATCCGGGCCGAGGCGGACCTCGACCGGCTGCCCGCCGACGTCGCCCGGGTCGCCGTCCGGATGATCCACGCCTGCGGCATGACCGACCTGGTCGACGACCTGCTCTGGTCGCCGAACGCCGTCGCCGACGCCCGCCGCGCCCTGCTGGCCGGCGCGCCGATCCTGTGCGACGTCAACATGGTCGCCAGCGGCGTGACCCGCAAGCGGCTGCCCGCCGACAACGAGGTGGTCTGCACCCTCACCGACCCCGCCGTCCCCGAACTCGCCCGCGCCCTGGGCACCACCCGCAGCGCCGCCGCGATGGAACTCTGGCTGCCCCGCCTGGAGGGCGCCGTCGTCGCCGTCGGCAACGCCCCCACCTCGCTGTTCCGCCTGCTGGAGATGATCGAGGCCGGGGCGCCCCGCCCCGCCGCCGTCATCGGCGTCCCGGTCGGCTTCATCGGCGCCGCCGAGTCCAAGCAGGCCCTCGCCGACCACCCCTCCGCCCTGGAGCACCTGGTGGTCCGGGGCCGCCGAGGCGGCAGCGCCATCGCCGCCGCCGCCATCAACGCGATTGCGAGCGAAGAAGAATGACGGGCAGTCAGAGGACCGGAAAGCTCTACGGCGTGGGCGTCGGACCCGGCGACCCGTCGCTGGTCACCGTGCGCGCCGCCGAACTCATCGGCAAGGCCGACGTCATCGCCTACCACTGCGCCCGGCACGGCCGCTCGCACGCCCGGGCCATCGCCGAGCGCTACCTGACCGGCGGCCAGCTCGAAGAGCGGCTGATGTACCCCGTCACGGTGGAGACCACCGACCACCCCGGCGGCTACCGCGGCGCCCTCGACGACTTCTACCGGGACGCCTCCGAACGGCTCGCCGCCCACCTCGACGCCGGACGCGACGTCGTCGTCCTCGCCGAGGGCGACCCGCTGTTCTACGGCTCCTACCAGCACATGCACAAGCGGCTCGCGCACCGCTACCCGACCGAGGTCGTCCCCGGCGTCACCTCGATCAGCGCCGCCGCCGCCCGCCTCGGCACCCCGCTGGTCGAGGCCGAGGAGATCCTCACCGTCATTCCCGGCACCCTCCCCGAGGAGGAGATCGCCGCCCGGCTCGCCGCCACCGACTCCGCCGTCGTCATGAAGCTCGGCCGCACCTTCCCCGCCGTCCGCCGCGCCCTGGAACGCGCCGGTCGGCTGGACGACGCCCGGTACGTGGAACGCGCCACCATGGACGGCGAGCGCACCGGACGGCTGGCCGACGTCGACCCCGACGGCGTCCCGTACTTCGCGGTCGCGGTGCTGCCCAGCAAGGTCGCCGCGCTCGACTCCGCCGGGCAGCCGTACGCGGCCCCGGCCGACGCCCCGGACGCTCCGCAGGAGCCGGTCGGCGAGGTGGTCGTGGTCGGCACCGGGCCCGCCGGGCCGCTGTGGCTCACCCCCGAGGCGCGCGGAGCCCTGGCGAACGCCACCGACCTGGTCGGCTACACCACCTACCTGGACCGGGTGCCGGTGCGCGCCGGGCAGGTCCGGCACGGCTCCGACAACAAGGTCGAGGGCGTCCGGGCCGAGTTCGCGCTCGACCTGGCCCGGCGCGGACGCAGGGTCGCGGTGGTCTCCTCCGGCGACCCGGGCGTCTTCGCGATGGCCACCGCCGTCCTCGAAGCCGCCTGCGAGGACCCCTACCGGGACGTCCCGGTCCGGGTGCTGCCCGGCATGACCGCCGCGCACGCCGCCGCCTCCCGGGCCGGGGCGCCGCTCGGCCACGACTACGCCGTGATCTCGCTCTCCGACCGGCTCAAGCCCTGGGAGGCGATCGCCCGCCGGCTGCGCGCCGCCGCCGAGGCCGACCTGGTCCTGGCGCTCTACAACCCCGGCTCCAAGTCCCGTACCACGCAGGTCGGATCGGCCCGCGACCTGCTGCTGGAGCACCGCGCCCCGGACACCCCGGTGGTGCTGGCCCGGGACGTCGGCGGCCCCACCGAGCGGGTGCGCACCGTCACGCTCGCCGAACTCGACCCCGCCGAGGTCGACATGCGCACCCTGCTGCTGATCGGCTCCAGCCAGACCCGGCGGGTCGAGCGCGGCGGCGGACACGAAGTGGTGTGGACGCCGCGCCGCTACCCCGAGCAGTAGCAGGGGAGTTGACGGTGCGTCAGCCGCGCAGGCGCCGCAGCCAGTCGGCCGCCCCGGCGACGTCCGGGGCGGTGCGCACCCCCGCCGGGGCGGCCGGGCGCTCCACCACCACGACGGGCAGGCCGAGTTCGCGGGCCGCGGCCAGCTTCGGGGCGGTCGCGGCGCTGCCGCTGTCCTTGGTCACCAGCACCTCGATGCGGTGCGCGCGCAGCAGCGCCCGCTCCCCGTCCAGGGTGAACGGGCCGCGATCCAGCAGGACTTCGGTGCGCGCGGGCATCGGCGGCACCGGCGCCTCCACCGAACGCGCCAGGAACACCAGGCCGTCCAGGTGCGCGAACGCGGCGATGCCCTGGCGCCCGGTGGTCAGGAACACCCGGCTGCCGAGCGCGGGCAGCGCCTGCGCGGCGGCGGCCAGGCCGGGCACCCGGTGCCAGCGGTCGCCGTCCTGCGCCGTCCAGCCCGGGCGGCGCAGCGCCAGCAGCGGGACGCCGGTCTCCTCGGCGGCCAGCGCCGCGTTCCGGCTGATCCGCTCGGCGAACGGATGGGTGGCGTCCACCACCGCGTCCACCGCGTGGGCCCGCACCCAGGCGGCCAGCC
Organism: Kitasatospora sp. NPDC004272; assembly: GCF_053603035.1. Lineage (NCBI taxonomy): Bacteria > Bacillati > Actinomycetota > Actinomycetes > Kitasatosporales > Streptomycetaceae > Kitasatospora > Kitasatospora sp. NPDC004272. The sequence goes on from NZ_JBSGET010000033.1 coordinate 8,828, forward strand.
CCGCCGGGCCGCCGAAACCGCCGGTCCGGACCTCCCCGGCGGGCAGCCGCGGCCGCTCCACCCGCCCGGCCAGCGAACTGGTCACCCGCAGCGCCGGATCGGCCACCAGCACGTCCGCCAGCCGGCGGGCCTCGCCGGTGCCGCCGAGGATCAGGACGTGCATGCGGGCTCCCGGGCCGGTGCGATCAGGACACACCACCCTAACCGGCCCGACCGGGCGCCCGACGGGGGCGGCGTGGGACGGTGGGAGCAGCGAGGAGCACGGGAGGACGAGGAGTGAGCGGTGAGTAGCGCGGCGCAGGACGGCCCGCCGGCCGGTGGGCGCAAGGGGCAGTTGCGCAGCAGCGGGCTGCGGCCCGGCTGGACGACGGGGGCGTGCGCGACGGCCGCGACCAAGGCGGCGTACACGGCGCTGCTCGGCGGCGGCTTCCCCGACCCGGTGGTGATCACGCTGCCCAGGGGCGAGCGGCCCGCGTTCGCGCTGGCGGTGGAGGAGGCGGCGCCGGGCCGGGCCAGTGCCGGGGTGGTCAAGGACGCGGGCGACGACCCGGACGTGACGCACGGCGCGCTGGTGCGCTCCACCGTGCGGGTCGGACCGCCGGGCAGCGGCGTGGTGTTCCGGGCCGGGCCGGGGGTGGGGACGGTCACCAAGCCGGGCCTGCCGCTGGCGGTGGGCGAGCCGGCCGTCAACCCGGTGCCCCGGCAGCTGATCCGCGCGGCGGTCGCCGAGGTGGCGGCGGAGTTCGGCGGAACCGGGGACGTGGAGGTGGAACTCTCCGTCGACCACGGCGAGGAGATCGCCCGGCACACCTGGAACCCGCGGCTGGGCATCCTCGGCGGCCTGTCCATCCTCGGCACCACCGGCATCGTCGTCCCGTACTCCTGCTCGGCCTGGATCGACTCGATCCGCCGCGGCATCGACGTGGCCCGCGCCGCCGGGCGCACCCACGTGGCGGGCGCCACCGGCTCCACCTCGGAGAAGGTGGTGGTCGCCGAGTACGGCCTGCCCGAGGACGCGCTGCTCGACATGGGCGACTTCGCCGGCGCCGTCCTGAAGTACCTGCGCCGGCACCCGGTGCCGCGCCTCACCGTCTGCGGCGGCTTCGCCAAGCTCTCCAAGCTCGCCGCCGGCCACCTCGACCTGCACTCCGGCCGCTCGCAGGTGGACAAGGCCCAACTGGCCGCGCTGGCCAGGGAGGGCGGCGCCACCGAGGAGTTGGCCGCCCGGGTCGCCGCCGCCAACACCGCCCTGGAGGCGGTGCAGTCGTGCGCGGCGGCGGGCGTCCCGCTCGGCGACCTGGTGGCCGAACGGGCCCGCGCCACCGCGCTCGGCGTGCTGCTCGGCGCGCCCGTCACGGTCGACGTGATCTGCATCGACCGCGCGGGCACGATCGTCGGCCGGGCCGCCCCGAAGGGCCCCTGACCGGACGGGGGAGCGCCGGTCAGCCGGTGACGACGGCCTGGGCGTCGATCTCCACCAGCATGGGCTCCTGGGGGAGTTCGACGAAGATCGTGGTGCGGCAGGGCTTCACGCCGCCCGGGGCGACGTTCTCCTCGATGAACTGGGCGTAGACCTCGTTCATCAGCGGGAAGTCGGCGCGCTTGGTCAGGTAGACGCGGAACATCACCACGTCCTCGATGGTGGCGCCGCCCGCCTCGACGATCGCCTTGACGTTCTCCAGCGTCCGCCGGGTCTGCGCCTTCACGTCGCCGTGGTACAGGTACTCGCCGGTCGCCGGGTCCTGCGGGCCCTGGCCGGAGACCTGCAGGATCGGGCCCTTGCGCACGCCCTGGGAGAACATCCAGGCCGGGGCGGGCGCGCCGTCGGTACGGACCTCGATCTTGTCGCTCATGTGACTTGCTCCATGGGGTAGTTGACGATGCGTCAGTGATGACTTCCGCGGGCCGGGAGGCCCGCGTCGGCGGAGATCGCCCGGGTGCAGGCGAGCAGTTGGGGGAGCAGGTCGAGCACCTGCTCGTAGCGGAGGACCACGTCCGGCACGGATATCGACGCGGCGGCCACCACCCGGCCCGAGGCGTCCCGGATCGGCGCGGCCACGCAGTTGATGAACGCCTCGTGCTCGGCGTGGTCCTGCGCCCAGCCCTGCGCGGCGACCTGGTCGAGCTCGGCCAGCAGCGCCTGCGGGCTGGTGAGGGTGTTCGGGGTGTGCACGGTGAACTCGACGCCGTCCACCACCCGGCGGCGCTCGGCCGGCGGCAGGTCGGCCAGCAGCACCTTGGCCACCGCCGTGTTGTGCAGCGCCGCCCGCAGGCCGATCCGCGAGTACATCCGCACCGGGTGCCGCGAGTCGTACTTGTCGATGTAGACCACCTCGCCGCCCTCGTACGCGGCCAGGTGCACGGTCTGGCCGGTCGCCGCGTTCAGCTCGGCGAGGTGCGGGGCGGCGGTGCGGCGGATGCCGCGCTGCTCCAGCGCGAGGCTGGAGAGCGCGAACAGGCCCGCCCCGAGGTGGTAGCGGTACTGGGCGTCGCGGTGGACGAAGCGTTCCTCCTCCAGGCTCTGCAGCAGCCGCAGCACGGTCGTCTTGTGGACGCCGATCAGCTCGGCCAGCTGGTCGAGGGAACGCTCGCCCTCGCCGAGTTCGGCGAGCAGGCGCAGGGCGCGGGTGACGGTCTGGCTCATGGGTGTCCCGAGGGTCTTCGAGGGTGCCGGGAGGGGAGGTCTCAGGGGGCGTGGACGGGGGCGTGGACGGTCGCGGGCAGGGCGGGGGAGTCGAAGCCCGACGCGGAGACCCGGGTCGCCGCCCAGGCGTCCTCGTCGGCGGCCAGCAGCGCGGCCACCGTCGCCGCGTCCGGCAGCGCACCGTGGTCGGTGCGGGCGGTCAGCGCGCCCGCCGCCGCCAGGTGGCCAAGCCGCAGCCGGGAGCGCTGGTCCAGGCCGCGCAGGGTGCCCGCCAGGTAGCCGGCCGCGAACGCGTCGCCCGCGCCGGTGGGCTCCACCACCTCGACCCGCAGCGCCGGTTCGGTGACCGTCGCGCCGTCCCGGTCGACCGTGCTGACCAGGTGCCCGGAGTCCTTGACCACCAGGGTGGCCGGGGACGGGAAGAGCCGGCGCAGCGCCCGCGGGTCGCCGGTGCCGAACGCCTCCTCGGCCTCGTCGGCGCCCAGCAGCAGCACGTCCGCGGCGTCCAACAGCTCCGGCAGCACCGCCGGGTCGCGCCGCCGCCACAGCGCCGGGCGCCAGTTCAGGTCGAAGGAGACCAGCCGGCCCGGGCGGCGGCGGGCCAGCAGGGCGCGCACCAGGGCCAGGCAGTCGTCGGACAGCGCGGGCGTGATGCCGGTCAGGTGCAGCAGCGGCGCGGCGTCCAGCAGGGCGGCGGCGGCCGGGTCGTCCAGCAGGGCGGGGGAGAGCGCGGAGGCGGCCGAGCCGGTGCGGTAGTAGTGCAGGCGCGAGCGGCCCGGGCCCAGGTCGTGCGGCAGGGCGGAGCCGCCGGTCTCCTTCAGGTACACCCCGGTCGGGCGGTGCGGGTCCACGGCGACGGCCGACACGTCCACCCCCGCCGCGGCCAGGTCGCCGGTCAGGCGGCGGCCGAAGCCGTCCGCGCCGACCCGGCTGATCCACGCGGTGGGCACGCCCAGCGCGGCCAGCGCCGCCGCCACGTTGGACTCGGCGCCCCCCACCGAGGGGTGGAACGCGCCGACGGCCTCGAACGGCCCCGGCCGGTCGGGCAGCAGCACCGCCATCGACTCGCCCAGGCACACGGCCCGGGCGGCCGCATGGTCCCGGCCCGCCCCGTCCTGATCCGCCATCAAACCCGCTCCCTCGCCCTCGGGCCCGTGCCCCGCTCCCGCCGCCGACGGCCCGCGCGGCCGGTGCTCGGCGGTGAGCCCGGTGCTGCGTGCCTGGTGGGAGGGGTGGACGGGCCGCGTCGCGGTCCGTTGACCGCCGTCCGGCGTGAATGCTAGAACCGTATCACCAACATGCGCAATAGAGGTTGCGCATGTTGCAACTTCCCAGCTCGCGAGTGGGCCGGGGTCTGCTACGGAGGCAGTGCGATGAGCGGAACGGCAGGAACGGCAGGAACGGCAGGAACGGCAGGAACCGCGGCGGCGGCGGACGGGGCGGCGGCGGCCGGGGCGGCGGCCACGGGGGCGGGCGCGGGCCCGCGGTACTTCGCCGACCCCGCCGACGGCCCCGGCATCGACACCGCCGCCGTCGCCGCCCTCGCCGACGAACGGCTCGACTTCCGGTTCAAGGCCGTCCCCGCCGCCGCCCACGGCCGCAGCGTCCGCGACTGGCTCGCCACCCGCCCCGCCCTCGACGGCCTCGGCACCCCCCTGCTCACCCTCGACGCCGCCGCCCTCGACCACAACCTGCGCACCATGGCCGCCTGGTGCCGCGCCGCCGGCGTCCGGCTCGCCCCGCACGGCAAGACCACCATGGCCCCCGCCCTCTGGCAGGCCCAACTCGCCGCCGGCGCCCACGCGATCACCCTCGCCAACCTCCCCCAGCTGCGGGTCGCCCGCGCCTTCGGCGTCCAGCGCCTCCTGCTCGCCAACACCCTGCTCGATCCCGCCGGACTCGCCTGGATCGCCGCCGAACTCGACCGCGACCCCGGCTTCGCCTTCGCCTCCTGGGTCGACTCCGCCGACAGCGTCCGGCAGATGGACGCCGCGCTGCGCGCCGCCGGAGCCCGCCGCCCCGTCGAGGTCCTGGTCGAACTCGGCGGCCCCGGCGGCCGCACCGGCGCCCGCGGCGTCCCCGCCGCCCTGGAGGTCGCCGCCGCCGTCCTCGCCGCCCCCACCCTGCGCCTGGCCGGCGTCGGCGGCTACGAGGGCGCCCTCGCCCACGACGCCTCCGACCCCGCGCTCGCCGCCGTCCGCGGCTACCTCGCCGACCTCGCCGACCTGCACCGCCGCCTCGCCACCGACTACCCCACCGGCACCCCCGTGGTCACCGCCGGCGGCAGCGCCTACTTCGACACCGTCGCCGAGGAACTCACCCCCCTCGTCCGGCAGGTCCCCGGCACCACCGTCATCGTCCGGGCCGGCGCCTACCTCGCCCACGACGACGGCTTCTACCGCGGCATCTCCCCGCTCTCCCGCACCGCCGACGCCACCCCGCTGCGCTCCGCCATGCACGGCTGGGCCCGGGTCGTCTCCCACCCCGAACCCCGACTCGCCCTGCTCGACGCCGGGAAGCGCGACCTCCCGTTCGACGAGGGCCTGCCCGAACCCCAACTCGTCCGTGGCGCCGGCCCGCTGGCCGGCGCCACCGTCACCGCCCTCAACGACCAGCACGCCTTCCTGCGCGACGCCGGAGCGGCCGCCCCCGTCGGCGCCGTCCTGCGCCTCGGCCTCTCCCACCCCTGCACCGCCTTCGACAAGTGGAGCCTCATCCCCGTCCTCGACCACGCCGACGCCGAGAACCCCCGCGTCGTCGACCTGATCCGGACGTACTTCTGATGGCCGACCTGCTGCTGCGCGGCGCCACCGTCATCGACGGCACCGGCGCCGACCGCCGCCACGCCGACGTCACCGTCACCGACGGCCGGATCGACCGGATCGGCCGCGGACTGACGGCACGCCGGGTCATCGACGCCGACGGACTCGTCCTCGCCCCCGGCTTCATCGACATGCACGCCCACTCCGACCTGCGGCTGCTCCTCGAACCCGACCACCCCTCCCGGATCACCCAGGGCGTCACCCTCGAAGTCCTCGGCCAGGACGGCCTCTCCTACGCCCCCGTCGACGACACCACCCTCGCCGCGCTGCGCCGCCAACTCGCCGGCTGGAACGGCGACCCCGCCGACGAGGAGTTCGACTGGAACTGGCGCACCGTCGCCCAGTACCTCGACCGCCTCGACACCGGCGCCGCCGTCAACACCTGCTACCTCGTCCCGCACGGCTCGGTCCGGATGCTCACCACGGGCTGGGACAACCGTCCCCCCACCGGAGCCGAACTCGACCGGATGAAGCGGCTGTTGGACGAGGCACTGACCGACGGCGCGGTCGGCATGTCCACCGGGCTCACCTACACCCCCGGCATGTACGCCGACACCGCCGAACTCGTCGAACTGTGCGCCGTCGTCGCCGCCCGCGGCGGCTTCCACGCCCCGCACCAACGCTCCTACGGCGCGGGCGCGCTGGAGGGCTACGCGGAGATGGTGGAGATCTCCCGGCGCTCCGGCTGCCCGCTGCACCTCACCCACGCCACCATGAACTTCGGCGTCAACGAGGGCCGCGCCGGACAGTTCCTCGCCCTGGTCGACGCCGCCCTCGCCGACGGCATCGACATCACCCTCGACAGCTACCCCTACCTGCCCGGATCCACCACCCTGGCCGCCCTGCTGCCCAGTTGGTCCACCGAGGGCGGCCCCGCGGCCACCCTCGCCCGGCTCGCCGACCCCGCCGCCCGCGACCGCATCCGCGCCGACGTCGAGGAGCACGGCAGTGACGGCTGCCACGGCGTCGTCACCGACTGGGACACCATCCAGATCTCCGGCGTCCGCGACGGCGCGCTGTCCGCCGCCGTCGGCAGGAAGGTCTCCGAACTCGCCGCCGAACAGGGCCGCACCGGCACCGAGGTCTTCTTCGAGCTGCTGCTCGCCGACCAGTTGGGCACCACCATCCTCCAGCACGTCGGCCACGAGGAGAACGTCCGCGCCATCATGCGCCACCCCGTGCACACCGTCGGCAGCGACGGACTGCTGGTCGGCGCCCGCCCGCACCCCCGCGCCTGGGGCACCTTCCCCCGCTACCTCGCCCGCTACGTCCGCGAGTTGGGCGTCCTCACGCTCGAACAGGCCGTCGCCCGGATGACCGGACGGCCCGCCCGCCGCCTCGGCCTCGACCGGCGCGGCCTGGTCCGCCCCGGCCACCACGCCGACCTGGTCCTGTTCGACCCGGACACCGTCCGCGACACCGCCACCTTCGACCACCCCCGGCAGGCCGCCGACGGCATCCGGCACGTCCTGGTCAACGGCGTCCCCGCCCTCACCGACGGCAAGCCCACCGGCGACCGGGCCGGGCGGGCGCTGCGCCGCGGCGCCGACCACAAGGTCCGGGCCGTCGACTGACGGACAGTCAATTCTCTTGCGGAACAACGACGTTCCGCTTCATCTGCTCGAAACGACCATGTGCCAAGAGGAGCTGCCCAGAATGGGAACGGAAACGACGGACCTGCGCGCGGCACTGGCCCGGCAGCCGGTGATCGCCGTGGTGCGGGCCCCCGTGATCCCCGACGCGGTCGCACTCTGCGAAGCGCTCGCCGAAGGCGGCATCGCCTGGACCGAACTCACCTTCACCACCCCCGACGTGACCCGCCACGTCGCCCGCGCCGCCGCAGCCGGCTGCCGGATCGGCGTCGGCACCGTGCTCACCGCCGACCAGGCCCGGGCCGGGATCGCCGCCGGCGCCGGCTTCCTGGTCACCCCCGGACTGCGCCCCGCCGTCGCCGACGTCGCCCGCCAGGCCGGGATCCCGGTCGTGATGGGCGCGTTGACCCCCAGCGAGGTGGCCGACGCGGTCGACCTCGGCGCCGCCGCGGTCAAGGTCTTCCCCGCCAAGGCGTTCGGTCCCGGCTACTTCAAGGACCTGCGCGGCCCCTACCCCGACGTCCCGCTGGTCGCCTCCGGCGGCGTCAACGCGGGCAACGCCAGGGCCTTCCTCGACCACGGCGCGCTCGCCGTCTGCGCGGGCACCGACGTCGTCCCGCCGCAGGCCGTCGCGGACGGCGACTGGGCCGACATCACCCGCCGCGCCAAGGAGTTCATCGCCTCGCTGGGCTGAGCCCGGCACCGCGTGCCCGCACCGCCGCCCGCCCCTGCCGCCGCCCGCCCCTGCCGCCGCGGCACGGGCCGGTGAGCGGTGCGCGGACGGGCGGGGCACCGGGCCCGGTGCTCCGCCCGTCTCGTTCCCCGGTGCTCCGCCCGTCTCGTTCCCCGCTGCGCGCGGGGCGGTTGCGTCCGTCTCGGCCGCGACGGACCGGGCGACCTTCGTTCCCGGCGCGCGCGGGGCGGTTCTCACGAGCGGCGGGCCGGGTCCGTCCGTCCGGCGGGCCGGTGCCCGGCGGCCAGGGCGAGGACCTGGTCGACGGACCAGTGGTCGGCCGCGTGGGTGCCGTAGTGCGCGGCGGCGACCCGCCCGTCCGCGGTCAGCAGGAAGTCGGCGGGCAGGCCCAGCCGGCCGCCGAGCGGACGGGACGCGGGCGGGCGCTCGCGGCCGCGCAGGACCAGCGGAACGCTCCGGGCCAGCCCGCGGAGCACGGACGGCCAGGCCCGCGGGTCGAGCAGGGCCCGGGCACCGCGCTCCACCCCGTACGCCCGGTACAGCCGCTGCTCCGGGTCGGCCAGCAGCGGGAACGGCAACCCGTCCGCGTACGGGCGCAGTTCGCCGGCGGGCGAGTGGAAGGCGGCCAGCTCCCGCACCCCGGCCGCGCGCAGCTCCGGGTGCCGGACGGCGAAGCCGCGCAGGTGCAGGTTGCAGATCGGGCAGCCCGCGAAGCGGCGGAACTGCAGGTGCGTCAGGCCGTCCGCGGGCACCGGCGGCAGCGGGCGGCCGGCGGCGTCGTCGGCGGGGAGGGCGGGGGCGGTGGTGCCGGTCCGGAGTCGGGACACGGTGGCTCCTCGGTGGCGCCGCGGTGGCGCCTCGTAGGTGTATGCCGTACGCCAAAACTGTAGGCGTATGGCGTACGCTGTCAACCCGTGCCCCGCCCACGCTCGCTGACCACCCGCCAGATCGCCGCCGCCGCGCTCACCGTGATCGACCGCGACGGCCTGCCCGCCCTCTCCATGCGCACCGTCGCCGCCGAACTCGACCGCCGCACCATGGCCCTCTACCGCTACGTCGAGGACCGCGAGGAACTGGAGTGCCTGGTCGTCGACCTCGCCCTCGGCCCCGTCCTCGACCGCGCCGCCGGCGGTTCCGCCGACGGCCCCGACGACCCGCCCGCGCCGCGGGCCCGGCTGCTCGCCCTGCTGGAATCGATGCGCGAGGCCGTCGGCGCCCACCCCGGCGTCCTGCCGCTGGCCGTCCGGCACCACGGCGGCTGCCTGCCCGTGCTGCGCTGGCGCGAACGGCTGCTGGAAACCCTCGCCGAAGCCGGACTCGACGGACCGCGCCGGGCGGCCGCCCTGCACGCACTGGTGTCGTACGTGACCGGGGCGCTCGAACTCGAACACCGGGCGCCCGCCACCACCGCCACCCCCGGCCCGGCCGTCCCCGAGACCTTCCCGCTGCTCGCCGCGGCCCTCACCACCCGCGCCGCCACCGACCCGGCCCGCGCCTTCGGCGACGGCGCACGCACCGTCCTCGACGGCCTGGCCCTGGGGCCGGGTCCCGACTGAGCCGGTTCCGCGCCCGGCTCCGGGTCCGGCTCGCGCGGGTTCGGGTCTGGGTTCGGGCTCGGGTTCGGCGGAGTGCCAGGGAGCGCATGTGGTCGTGATCAAGGGGTGGTCTCGGTGAGGTCCTTGATCCAGGTCATCGAGGCGCGGAGGTGGAGGCCGGCGCGGCAGCTCCGGGGCGTCTTGTCGAACCGGGTGGCGATGCCCCGCTAGGCCCTCAGCCTGTTGATCAGGCGCCCGACGGTGTCGCGCTCTTCGTGGAGCCCGGCGCCGTGTCCGACCGGCCGGCCGGCCCCGCTGACTCTCCTCTTCCTGCTCGCAGCCTGGCCCCGTTTCTCCGGGACGACGGCCTTGACGTGGCGCCTGCGCAGGTGGGTGCGGTTGCCACGGGGCGAGTGGGCCTTGTCCCCGGCGACCACGTCGGCCCGGGTGCGGGAACGGCCGACGGGCCCGGACCCTCTCCAGCACGGGGACGAACTGCGGCCTGTCGGCGGCCTGGCCCCCGGTCGGAACGAACGCCAGCCGATGCACTGCCTCGATGTCGCAGGCGGCCCCCTCACCTACTACGTAGCCCCACGCCTGGAACTCGTCGTCCTCTGCCAGATCACACCACCACCAGCGCTCTGACCACACATCCACGCCTCCGATAAACCGGAATCGGGAGCCACCCCACACAGGTGGGGAGCAGAGCGGCTCGGCGTACGGCATACTCCGGTGACTCGCCGGGACCATCCCCGCGGGCGCGGGGAGCAGGCGAACTGCAGGACGAAGTCGAGGCGTTCCGGGGGACCATCCCCGCGGGCGCGGGGAGCAGGCGAACTGCAGGACGAAGTCGAGGCGTTCCGGGGGACCATCCCCGCGGGCGCGGGGAGCAGTGTGCATCCCGCTACTTGGGGACGGGCATCTTGGGGACCATCCCCGCGGGCGCGGGGAGCAGCGAGGTGGGGATCGCGGGGGGCCTTATGACCGCGGGACCATCCCCGCGGGCGCGGGGAGCAGCGGTCGAGCGCCCGGACGGCGGCCCGCAGGTCGGGACCATCCCCGCAGGCGCGGGGAGCAGGAGTTCATCGAGAAGGCCGAGGAGCGCTACGAGGGACCATCCCCGCGGGCGCGGGGAGCAGCACCTACCCCTGGCCGAACAAGGTCGTCGGCGAGGGACCATCCCCGCGGGCGCGGGGAGCAGTGGCCGGAGCCGTACAGGTTCAGGGCGGCCGAGGGACCATCCCCGCGGGCGCGGGGAGCAGTGCGGAGGGGGAGGCCCCGGTCCGTGCCGGGCGGGGACCATCCCCGCGGGCGCGGGGAGCAGCCCTCCCACTTGATCTCGGGGTGGACGGTCGCGGGACCATCCCCGCGGGCGCGGGGAGCAGTCGATCGGCCACCAGGCCGCATCCGCCGCGTCGGGACCATCCCCGCGGGCGCGGGGAGCAGGGCGTGCTCCCAGCACTGCCGGCACTGGCCGCTGGGCGGGGGACCATCCCCGCGGGCGCGGGGAGCAGGAGTCGGGATTCAGTGGCGAGCGTGCGGGGTCGGGACCATCCCCGCGGGCGCGGGGAGCAGCCGCACCTACCGGCACCGGAACTTCGAGACGTCGGACCATCCCCGCGGGCGCGGGGAGCAGCCGGTGGAGGACATCACCCGCCGCCCGATCGCGGGACCATCCCCGCGGGCGCGGGGAGCAGGGCGGGTTGGTGTATCCGGCGCCGTGCCATCCGGGACCATCCCCGCGGGCGCGGGGAGCAGTCCTGGTGGCCGACGGCGGCGGTCTCGGGCCGGGGACCATCCCCGCGGGCGCGGGGAGCAGTTTCCGTCTCGGGGAGGGCACCTGCTGAACTCGGGACCATCCCCGCGGGCGCGGGGAGCAGACCGGCTCCCCTTCCTTGCCCCGCGCCCGAAGGGGACCATCCCCGCGGGCGCGGGGAGCAGCTTGTTGACCTGCGGTGTTATGTGGCGGTGGGGCGGAGTTTCGCCAGCTTCAGAGATTCGGACATTAGCGACATCGAGTCACTTTTTTTGCTGGGGCGGGCTGGTAGCCCTTCGGCGTGTGGATGGGGCGGGCGGGGTTTCGTGGTCGTCTGGTTCTGTACTGGGTGGCCGGCGTTCGTCATGTGTTGTTCGGCGGTGCTGTGGAGGTGTCAAGGAGCGCGGTGGTGTGGGCGCATGCTCCCACGACCCTCCGACATCACAGCCGCCGGCTCCCTCGCGTGCAAAGCAGAGCCCCATCCCCAGGCCGGCTGCGCGGTGGCCAGGACCGTCCCCAGCGTGGGCGGAGGGCAGTTGGTGACGTACCGGGACAGCGGGCCAACGTAGGGGCCGTCCCAGCGCGGACGGGGAGCAGGAGATGAAGGCCGGACCGGCCCACTGGACCTTTGACAGGCGACCTTGACCGATTGACAGGTGATCTTGACCGCCGAGTCCAAGGGGCAGCACGTTTTTGAGAGCTGCGGGGTCGGTGTCAGGGGTCTTTGGGAGCGTACGGATCATGAAGCGATCCGACGATCTCCTGGTAGGGCTGGACGACATCGACTGGGCGTCCCTGGGGCACGCCTACGGCAGTGCCGAGGACGTACCCGACCAACTCCGGGCGGCGTGCGGGCCGGACGAACAGGCCCGGGAGACAGCTTTCCGCGTCCTGTTCGGCAACATCTTCCACCAGGGCACCCGCTACTCGGCGTCCCCGTACGCCGTGCCGTTCCTCGCCCGGATCGCCGTCGCGGGCCCGGCCGGCGCCCGGGCCGACACGCTGATGCTGCTGACCCGGCTGGCCGTCGACTGGCACGACAAGTACGACCTCCCCCTCGGCATCGACACCGCCGCGTGGCGCGCCGCGGCCGTCAGCCCCGAAGAGAACCTGCGCTGGTACGACGAGCAGATCGCCGTCGAGACCGACGAGAAGCGGCTGGAAAACCTGCGCAAGGGGCGGGCCTACTGTGCGGCGGGGCACCCCATCGACGGCCGCGAGGGCGCGCTGCGCTCCTATGACGCGGTCCGCGCCCAACTCCCCGTCCTGCTCGAACTGCTCGACGACCCGGTCCCGGACATCCGCACCAGGACGGCGTACCTCCTCGGCTGGTTCCCCGAGGAGGCCGCCACCGTCTTGCCCCCGTTGCTGGCCCACCTCGACGGCGAGCTGGACCCGGTCTGCGCCGCCACGGTCCTCGTCGCGGTCGGACTGCTCACCACCCGGGATCCGGACGGCCGACTCCGGCGCCACCTCGACCACCCGCTCCCCCTCCTGCGCTGGGCGGCCGCCACCGCCCTCGCCCGCCTCCTGGTCGTCCACCCGGCCGCCGCGCTCGGCCTGCCGCCGACCGGGCGCGTCGCCGCCGAACTGGCCGCCTTCGGCGCCGCGCCCGTACCCGAACCCGCCACCGCTCATCACGAGGGCGACCTGCACAGCTACACCGTCCGCAGCCTGCTGCACCTGATGAACACCGCCGAGGACCCGGACGGGATCCTGCTGGAGATCGTCCGCACCCTGCCCCGCATCAAGGTGGTCGACTTCGCATCCCGCTCCCTGGCGGCCCGCACCGAGAACCTCCTGAAGGCCCTGTTCGAACCCGCGGACAGCGCACCGGTGTTCGCCGCGCTCTCTCCCGGACGCCGGGCACTGCTGAGTATTCTGGCCGAGCTGCTGCCCCCCGATGAGTTCCAACCCTGGCCGCTGGGCTCGGACCTCCACAAGCAGTTCACCCGGTACGGCTTCCCCGGCACCCGCCCCGCCCTCCGCGCCTACGTCGGCCTGGACACCGAGGGCGAGGACCCCTTCGCCCCTCTTCCCGACCCCTGGAAAGCATTCCGCTGATCCCGCCCTCTCCAGACCCTGACAACCGGTCGAGATCGGCTCGCAGGAACCCGCCACCAGCCAAACCCGTCTGGTAATCGGTCAAGGTCGGGTGGCAAACCGTCAAGGTCACCCGTCAAAGGTCACGGAGTGATCCGTCTCATCGAAGTTTGACGAGTCTCACCGAAGTTTGACCGCACGACGTTCGGCCCATCCATCGGCGGTACCGGCCGTGTGTCTCCATCAGGCCGCGAGCTGACGGACCTGTCCGGGGTCGAGGTGCAGCTCGTACGGGGTCGAGCAGTCGCTGATCTCCGTACCCACCGGAGCGCCGCACGGGCATCGGCGGTTCATCCCGCCCCGGCCCGGACACCCGCAGCAGCCGACATCCTCGAAGTCCGGGACGCGAAGCGGCTCCAGGCCCGGCGCATCGCCAGGATGAAGAACCACCGTCCCCCGCGGCCCTGCGGACACCAGGAAGTCGTCACCGTCCGGATCACTGACGCACGGACCTCCCGGGAAGATCGCCACCGGGTCATCGCAGGGCACAAAAGGTGCGCCCCAAGGCTCCGGTTCCACCGCGAAGCATCCCCGTGGCACGGTGGCGGACGCCGTCCGCGTCCCACCGTCCTTCGGGTAGCCCTGGTCCATCGGGCGAACAGGGACCTCAGCCAGCTCGGTCAACGGTCCCGTGATCGCAGATCCACAGGCCACACACGCAAACACTGTCACCCGCAGTTCCTAGCACCCCCCTGCAAACCCGCCAACCCAATTTGCCTCCCACCAGGGCAGTCACACCCACCGGACCGGTCGGAGCATCGTCTCTGGACCCGTTGGTCAAACTCCGATGAGACAAACCCGCCCCGGTCGAACTTCGGTGAGACTCGTCAAACTTCGGTGAGACGGGTCACGGAGCGCGAGGTGCCCGCATAGGGGCGGTGGGAGACAGGTCGTTGATGATCCATCTTCACCTGTTTCCGCCCCTTGGTGATCTATCTCCCGGAGCGGCGCCGGTCAGGCGTGGCGGGCGGTGGGCTCGGCAAGGATCTGCGGCCGGAGCGCGATGGCCCGGGTCTCCCTGCCATGGGAAGTTGGCAGCTCACACGGCGCTTTTCCCATGGATGCCTCATGATGCAACATTCGTGCACTGGCCGTCACATGGCGTGTCTGCTTCGCTGGTGCCCGGGCGGCCCGAAGAAGCCGGTCCTGCCGAAGCCTCGGTGCGTCGAGCACTACCAGGAACTGGGCTTGATCCGCTTTGACGGACATCATCCTTCCGGGGCCGAAGCCCCTGATCGGGAGTGTCCGTCAAGGCGGATCAAGCCCACCGCCTGCTGACTGCTGCGGCTGCTGTCGATCCGAGGCGAGTTCGCCGAGATCGCCGACCGGGCGGTCAAGGACCAGATGACCTACCGCGGCTTCCTCGCCGAGCTGCTGATGGCCGAGTGCGACGACCGGGCCCGGCGCCGCTCGGAGCGGCGGATCAAGCCTGTCGGCTTCCCCCGGGGCAAGTCGCTGCGGACCTTCGACTTCGACGCCAACCCCAACATCGACCCCGCCGTGATCAACGCTCTCGCCAGCTGCGAGTGGATCAAGAAGAGCCAGCCGCTCTGCCTGATCGGCGACTCCGGCACCGGCAAGTCCCACATGCTCATCGCCCTGGGCACCGAGGCCGCCATGCAGGGCTACCGCGTCCGCTGCACCCTCGCCACCAAGCTGGTGAACGAGCTGGTGGAAGCCGCCGACGAGAAGCAGCTGAACAAGACCATCGCCCGCTACGGCCGCGTCGACCTGCTCTGCATCGACGAGCTCTGCTACATGGAACTCGACCGCCACGGCGCCGAACTGCTCTTCCAGGTCCTCGCCGAACGCGGGGAGAAGAACAGCGTCGCCATCGCCTTCAACGAGTCCTTCGGCGGTTGGACCAAGACCTTCACCGGCCCCCGCCTCTGCGCGGCCATCGTCGACCGCCTCACCTTCAACGGCACCATCATCGAGACCGGCACCGACTCCTACCGCCTCGCCTCAACCCGGGCACGGACCGAAGCACCCGCCAAGGCCGGCTGACTACTTCGGTCCCGCCCACCGAGTTCAGGGCTCGAACGAGGCACCGACTGCCTTTGCCCGGCAGCCCGAACATCTTCCGGGCCCCCTCATCGCGACGAACAGGTGCCGATAGACCGTCACCTGGCGCCGAGGGATGCCACAGAGAGTCGCCACATCAGCCAGGGCGTGTTCCAGAACCGGGTCGTCCGTCACCCGGCACGCGGCAAAACCAGTCGGGGCAAGCCCAAATGCGACGCTGAGAGAACGAAGGCGGCGACCAAGCTGAGGCATGGCCACCACCCTCGCACATGGCTTGATCAACATGAAGTCCAAGCGTCAAGCTGCAGCCGACGGCCCTTCGCCCACCAGGCGAAGGGCCGTCACCGTCGAGTGCCGTCATTTCTCGTGAACATCTGCAGCCTTCAAGATCGCCAACTGCTGCCCAAGCCGCTGACCAAACGCTGCTGCTCCACGGAAACGAAGCCAACCTGGCGATCATCGCGGACAAAAGGGCCGTACTGCCCGCTCGCCAGCTGTAGCGTCCCGGTTGCGTCTCGCGGCGCCAGGGCTCCCCGGCGCACTCCCCGGCCGGGCATCCGGCCCGGCTTTCGCGTGGAAGGTGCAGCCGTGGAGAACGAGGATCACCTCCATGTCCGGAGCCGACTGGCCGCCGGGATCGGACGGTGGCTGAGGCGCAATGCCGCGGCCATCAGCGCGATCGCGACGGCGGTGGGGGTGATCGTGGGAATCGTCCGTTCGTAGCGGCCGGTTCCGCGGGCAGCAGCCAGCTGTCCGGCACCGAACAGCTTGTCCGTTCGGCACTCGGCTCCCGACCAGACACAACTCTGGTCGGGAGCCGTCGAGGACGGCCTCCAGGAGTTCGCCCGCCGCCGAGGGGCCGCGGCGGCCACCCGAGCAGCCGTGACCTCGGCGGCCTGGGGCCGGTTGAGTAGGGGTGAGCTTCTCCGCCCCCGCCCGGGTGCTCGGCACCGGGCTGGCCTCTCTGATCCCGACCGACGGCACCGCCGACGTCGACCCGGTCGCCGCCGCGACCGGCCGCCGGATCGTCGCGCAGCTGTCACTGCTGGACGCGGTGCCGGTGCCGGTGGCGGTGGTGAACGCGGCCGTGGAGCTGCTCGGCCTGCTGGCCGGACACCCGGACCCGCAGGCCCGCGAGGCGATCGACGCGGTGGTGGAGCGGCTGCGCGCCGCCACCGGAGGCACTGGAGCGGGCGGTGACCTTTGACAGGTGACCTTGACCGATTGCCAAGTGGCCTTGGCCGGCCCGGTTGGGCTGTTGTACCGGGCCATCGGGTGGATCTTGCCGCCCGTCCTACCGTCCCTACTGGGGAGGGACCGAGTTACGACGGGTCTCTTCCATGAGCATGTTGATGTAGTAGGCGAGAGTTGGGCCATCCCGCGGGTCGTCGGCCTGGAAGGAGACGCGCCGCAGCAGCGGGACGCTGTGGAGCGTGATGCCTTCGCGGGCCAGGACGAAGACGGCTACGAGGAAGGCGGCGCGGGCGTTGCCGTCATTGAAGGGATGGAAGAAGCAGACGTCGAGGTAGGCGCGGGCGGTGATGGGCAGTGGATCGTCGAGGCCGGGGAAGCTTTCGGCCAGACAGGAGTCCATCCGGGCGCGGGTGTCCGGGCCGATGCCGTAGCGCTCCCGGCCTTCCTTGGCGAATGCCGGCCTGCTGCGGAAGAGTGGCGGCTGGTCGGTGCCCAGGACGTGCTGCTGCCATCCGCAGAGGAGTTCGAAGTCAAGTGCGGCGCCGCGGGCCGCATCGGTCCGCACCAGGTCGAGTGCGGCGAGCATGCCTTGGGCACGGGCGGGATCCAGGGCACGGTCGAAGGCCCGGATGTCGTCAGCCGCGCCGTCCCGCGCTGCGGTCACCGGCTCGCTGTCGCCGGCGGGGCACTTCTGCCAGGGGGCGGTCGCGCATATCGTGAGCCAGTTCTGCAGGTGGTCCCGCGCGGGATGGGGGTCTGACCACACGCCGTGATCCGGCCGCAGCGACAACGAGAGCCGCTCCGCGACCTCCTCGACCAGCAGCACCTCAGGGCCGGTCCAGCTCTTGAACCGTCCACCGGTCGCCTGGTCCACCATGGTTCGTGCGGCCGAGGGTTCGACTCCCCAGCGCGTGAGGAACCAGGTGAAGACCTGGGCCCTCACAGGGGCGAGGGAAGCCCTGGACCGGCAGTTCGGCGACCGAGCGGATCCGTGTGACCGGGTCGTTCACCGGCTGCTTCTCCGCCTCTTCCGGTCCTGGGCGGTCGCGGCGACGTCGAGTGGGACGGAGTCGAGACCGGATCGGTCGGGGCCATCCCCGCGTGGGTGGGGAGCAGGATGGGCTCGGTGCCGGTGTCGGGGCGGTGGTGGGGCCATCCCCGCGCGGGTGGGGAGCAGCATTTCCACCACCACCCGACACCCCGCCTACCGGGGCCATCCCCGCGCGGGTGGGGAGCAGCCGGCACCGGGCCCGCGGGTGTTGCAGCGGGCGGGGCCATCCCCGCGCGGGTGGGGAGCAGACGGTTGGTCAGGCGGTGCCGGACGTCGTGGCGGGGCCATCCCCGCGCGGGTGGGGAGCAGAGACCAACTGATGCCCAACCTGCTTCCCGACGAGGGGCCATCCCCGCGCGGGTGGGGAGCAGTACCGGACCAGCAGCAGGAGTTCGGGCAGGGCGGGGCCATCCCCGCGCGGGTGGGGAGCAGCCCCCACATCGCCGGCGTGGTCTCAATGTTGTAGGGCCATCCCCGCGCGGGTGGGGAGCAGGCTTGTTGACCTGCGGTGTTATTCGTTGGGAGCGCGGAAATTCGCTACTCTCTGGGAATCGGATATTAGGGACATGGTGTCACCTCCTTCCTTTTGAAGAGTCGGCAGTTTTCAAGGCATGGGCAGGGCGGAGCTCTGCGACCGCTGGTCCTGCGGCGGGTGGTCGGGGGCTTGTGCCGTGGCGGTGGCCACCTGTTGTTCGGTGGTGTTGTGGAGGTGTCAAGGATCGGTGGAGCGAGGCTGGATGCTCTCACAGCGGTATGACATCGGGCAGGGTTCTCGGCCATTGGTCCGTGCTTCTGGAGGGCTCGAAGGGGTGCCGGGGTCCAGGACGTCTTCGCGCGGGCGGACGTGGGCAGCGTGGTCGGGAGGCGCTTGCGGTGCCGCCCGTGCGGTTTTCCTTGCGGCTCGGAGGGTGGGCTGAGTGGTGTGCGGTCCCGGAGTGGGGCGGCCTGGCAGTGGGTCTGGTCGTGTTGTCGTTTCGCCAGTTGTCCGCAGGTCGTCGGGTTTTCGTCCTGGCGGGGGTGTGCGGTTGTTGCCGGTCCATATGATCGCCCGTCATCTGCGGCTGTCTGCCGGAGTCGTGCAGGGCGAAGTGGGGTGGGCGGGTGGCCGGCGGGTTCGATCTGCGGTCGCGGTTGTCGGCGGTGGCGCGGAGTGTGTGGGCGAAGCACGATGCGCTGGGTGAGGGGTGGCTGCCGTTGTGGTGCCACATGCAGGACAGTGCGGCGGTGGCGGGGCTGTTGTGGGACTGCTGGGTGCCGGAGCGGGTGCGGGCGCTGGTGGGTGGGGTGTTGCCGGAGGGGGAGGTGGACGGGCGGCGGTTGGTGGTGTGGCTGGCGGGGGTGCACGACATCGGGAAGGCGACGCCGGCGTTCGCGTGCCAGGTGGACGCTCTGGCGGACCGGATGCGCGATGCGGGGTTGGAGATGCCGTACCGGGCGGGGTTGGGGGCGGATCGGCGGTTGGCGCCGCACGGTTTGGCGGGCCAGTTGCTGTTGCAGGAGTGGTTGAAGGAGCGGCACGGGTGGCCGGGGCGGGGGACGGGGCAGTTCGCGGTGGTGGTGGGTGGTCATCACGGTGTGCCGCCGGAGCAGGTGGCGCTCCTGGAGCTGGACGGGCGTGCGGAGTTGGTGCGGACGCCGGGCGGGAGCGAGGAGGTGTGGCGGCGGGTCCAGGGGGAGTTGTTGGACGCGTGCGCGGTGGAGTTCGGGGCGCGGGGGAGGCTGGGGCAGTGGCGGGGGGTGAAGCTGCCGCAGACGGTGCAGGTGGTGCTGTCCGGGCTGGTGATCGTGGCGGACTGGATCGCCAGCAATCCGGACCTGTTCCCGTACTTCCCGCTGGAGGCCGGGTTCGACGGCGGGCGCCGGGTGGCGGCGGCGTGGCGGGGGCTGGACCTGCCGGGGCCGTGGCGGCCGCGGGTGCCGCAGGAAGCCGCCCCGGCGTTGTTCGCGTCGCGGTTCGAGCTGCCGCCGGGGGCGGTGGTGCGGCCGGTGCAGGCGGCGGCGGTGGAGATGGCGCGGGCGATGCCGGGGGCGGGGCTGTTGATCGTGGAGGCGCCGATGGGGGAGGGCAAGACGGAGGCGGCGCTGGCGGCGGCGGAGGTGCTGGCGGCGCGGGCCGGTGCGGGCGGGGTGTTCTTCGCGCTGCCGACGATGGCGACGAGCAACGCCATGTTCCCGCGGCTGCTGGACTGGCTGGACCGGTTGCCGGCCGAGGGCGGTGAGCGGCTGTCGGTGCTGCTGGCGCATTCGAAGGCGGCGCTGAACCGGGAAGCCGCCGGGTTGCGGGCCGGCTCGCGGCAGCGGGTGGCGGCGGTGGACGTGGACGGTGCGGAGCGGTTGCCGAAGGCCGGGGAGGAAGGGGCCGGTCCGGCGGAGCTGGTGGCGCACCAGTGGCTGGCCGGACGCAAGAAGGGCCTGCTGTCGTCGTTCGTGGTGGGGACGGTCGACCAGCTCTTGTTCGCGGGGTTGAAGGCCCGCCACCTGGTGCTGCGGCACCTGGCGGTGGCGGGGAAGGTCGTGGTGATCGACGAGGCGCACGCGTACGACACGTACATGAACGCCTACCTGGACCGGGTGCTGGGCTGGCTGGGCGCGTACGGGGTGCCGGTGGTGGTGCTGTCGGCGACGCTGCCGGCCGTGCGCCGCCGGGAGTTGGCGCAGGCGTACGCGGGGGCCGGCGGGGGCGAGGGGCGGTTCGCCGCTGTGGAGCAGGCGCGGGAGTATCCGCTGCTGACGGCGGTGTGTGCCGGGCACGACCCGGTGCTGGGGCGCCCGGCGGCGTCCGGCCGCGGGTGCGAGGTGCGGTTGGAGCGGCTCGGGGACGACCCGGAGGCGCTGGCGGACCGGTTGGAGGCCGAGCTGGAAGGAGGTGGGTGCGCGCTGGTGGTGCGCAACACCGTCGACCGGGTGCTGGAAGCGGCCGCGGTCCTGCGGGAGAGGTTCGGGGCCGGGGCGGTGACTGTCGCCCATGCCAGGTTCATCGACACCGACCGGGCCGAGAACGACCGCCGGCTGCTGGAGCTGTTCGGCCCGGACGGCTCCGAGCGGCCCGGGCGGCACATCGTGGTGGCCAGCCAGGTGGCGGAGCAGTCGCTGGACGTGGACTTCGACCTGCTGGTGAGCGACGTGGCGCCGGTGGACCTGCTGCTGCAGCGGGTGGGGCGGCTGCACCGCCACCGGCGGCCGGGCCGGCCCGTGCGGCTGCGGGAGGCGAGGTGCCTGCTGACGGGCGTCGACTGGTCGGCTCCGGTGCCCGCGCCGGTGCGCGGATCGGAGGCGGTGTACGGGCGGCACGCGCTGCTGCGCTCGCTCGCCGTGCTGCACCCCCACCTGGAGGAGGGGCGGGGGCTGTCCCTGCCCGGTGACATCAGCGCCCTGGTGCAGGCGGCGTACGGGGAGGGGCCGGTGGGGCCCGTGCAGTGGGCGCCGGTGCTGCAGGAGGCGCGGCTGGTCCACGAGCAGCTGCAGGACGAGAAGGCGAGGGCGGCGGACGTGTTCCGGATCCGGGAGGCGGGGAAGGACGGCCGGTCGCTGATGGGCTGGCTGGCCGGCGGTACGGGCGATGCGGACGACACGCGTGCCGGGCGGGCCCAGGTGCGCGACAGTCCGGAGAGCCTTGAGGTGATCGTCGTGGAGGAGTCGGAGGACGGCTCGCTGGCGACGGTGGGCTGGGCGGGGGAGGGGCGGGGAGGGCTGCCGCTGCCGACCGGTTCGGCGCCGTCGCCGCGGGCGGCGCGGGCGGCGGCGGCCTGCGGGCTGCGCCTGCCGCCGCGCCTGGCCAAGCCGTACATTATTGACCGGGTAATCGCCGAACTTGAGCGTTTCTATTTCGAAAGTTGGCAGGTTAAGGAAAACCCTTGGCTGGCAGGGCAATTGATCCTTCCGATCCGGCCCGGTTGTCCGACCCTTCTGGCAGGGTTCCGACTCATGTACACCCGTGAGAACGGACTTGAGGTGTCGAATGCCGACGCATGACCGCGCCCAAGTCCCGCACGTACCAGAGTCGTTCGACCTGACAGGGCAGGCGTGGATCCCGGTCCTGCTGATCGACGGCCGCGAGGGCGAGCTGTCCCTGCGCGAGGTATTCGAGCAGGCGACAACAATCAGGCGGTTGGCCTGCGAACTCACCACGCAGGAATTCGCCCTCACCCGGCTGCTCCTGGCCATCGCCCACGACGCCTTGGACGGCCCGGGCGACACCGAGGAATGGGCCGACCTGTGGGAGGATCCGCAGGCGCTGCACCCGGTGCTGCCCTACCTGGAGGAACACCGGGACCGCTTCGACCTCCTGCACCCGCACACGCCGTTCTACCAGTGCGCGGGGCTGCGGACCGGCAAGGACGAGGTCTTCTCCCTGAACCGGATCGTGGCGGACGTGCCCAACGGCAACCCGTTCTTCACCGCGCGGTTCCCCGGCGTCGAGCGCGTCACGTTCGCGGAGGCCGCCCGCTGGGTCGTGCACGCCCAGGCCTACGACACCTCCGGCATCAAGACCGGCGTGGAAGGCGACCCGCGGGCCAAAGCGGGCAAGGCATACCCCCAGGGCCCGGCCTGGGCGGGCAACCTGGGCGCGGTACTCGCCGAAGGCACGAACCTGCGCGAGACGCTGCTGCTGAACCTGATCGCGGCCGACCACTGGAGCACCGTCCACGGCGATCTCCCCGCCTGGCGGCGCCCGCCCGCCGGCCCCGGCGTCGCCGCCGACCTGGCCTCCCGCCCCGCCGGCCCGCGCGACCTCTACACCTGGCAGTCCCGCCGCATCCGGCTGCACGCCGACCACGACGGCGTGCACGGCGTCGTCCTCACCTACGGCGACCCCCTCACCCCGCAGAACAGGTTCGACACCGAGCCGATGACCGGCTGGCGGCGCAGCCAGGCGCAGGAGAAGAAGCTCGGCCGGCCCCTGGTGTACATGCCCAGGGAGGTGGACCCGGCGCGGGCGGCCTGGCGCGGGCTGGGTTCGCTGATCGCCTCCGCCGCCCCGCTCCAGGGCCCGGCCGCGGAGCCGGCGCCGGAGCTGAGGCCGGGGCTGGTGCACTGGCTGGCCCGGCTGGAAGGGGACGAGATCCTGCCGAAGGGGCGGCGGATGCGGCTGCGGACCTTCGGCGCCGTGTACGGCACCCAGCAGTCGGTCGTCGACGAGATCACCGGCGACGCGGTGGCGTTCGCGCTGGTCGTGCTCAGCGAGCGGGACCCACGCCTGGGCGAGACCGCGAAGACCGCCGTCGAAGACGCGGACCTCGCCGTCCGGGCCCTGGGCGACCTGGCGTCCGACCTCGCGCGGGCCGCGGGCAGCGAGTCCGAGACCCCCCGGGCCGGCGCGCGGGACGCCGGCTTCGGCGCCCTCGACGGCCCGTACCGGCGCTGGCTGACCGCCATCCGCGACAGCGACGACCCCACCGCGCTGCGCACCGACTGGCAGCAGCAGACCCGCCGGATCGTCTCCGGCCTCGCCGGCGACCTCATCGCCCAGGCCGGAGACACGGCTTGGGAGGGACGGATCGTCACCACCAAGCAGGGCGAGGCCTGGCTGAACACCGACTCCGCGGACCTGTGGTTCCGCGGCCGCCTCAAGCGCGCCCTGCCCCTCGCCTTCCCCGACACCCCGCAGCCCGAGCCGCAGGACAGCGGCCCAGGGCCCTTGACCGCCGACCCGACCGGCACGCCGGACGCCTCGGACACCGATACGGCTCCCGACCTCGAAAGGGCGACCGCATGACCACCGCCCCACCGACCCCCGCGCAACGCCGCCGCGTCCTCGGCCCGGTCGGCACCCTCGCCGGCAGCGAGATCGGCCGCCTGCAGAAAGGCTACCTGGACGACCGCCCCGACGCCGTCGCCGCCCTCGCCCGGCTGCGCCGCGGCGCCGGCAAGGACACCGCCACCGTCCCCGACCTGTGGGGCCTGCTCGACGCCGACCGCCTCCACGCCGACCCGGTGCTGGACCAGGACGCCGCGCACACCGCCCTGTACACGGCCGCGACCCTGTACGCCCTGCACCAGCAGTCCCGCGGCAGCCGCATGCACCGGCCGGGCGGCGACGAACTCGGCACCGCCGTACGCCGCCTGATGCCCGGCGGCGGCATGGACGAGCCGACCCGCAAGCGCTTCGTGCGGGCCGGATCCGCGGCCACGCTGCCCCACCTGGCCACCCGCCTGCGCGAGATCGTGCTGCTGCTGCGCCGCGAGGACATCGCCCTCGACTACGCCCTGCTCGCCGAGCAGCTCTACCAGTGGCAGCAGCGGCCGTGGGGCCCGGACAGCGTCCGGCGCTCCTGGGGGCGCTCCCTGCACGTCCACCGCGCCAAGCCCGCCGGCCCGGCCGACGGCAGCGCGACCACCGAGACCAGCACCGACACCGACGACCGCAAGGACAGCGCCCAGTGACCAGCCGCATCATCCTCGACGTGCACGCCCTGCAGAGCGTCCCGCCGAGCAACCTCAACCGCGACGACACCGGTGCGCCCAAGACCGCGGTGTACGGCGGCGCCACCCGTGCCCGGGTCTCCAGCCAGGCCTGGAAGCGTGCCACCCGCCGCTACTTCGACACCATCCTCGACCCGGCCGAGCTCGGGGTGCGCACCAAGCGGGTCGCCGAACTCCTCGCCGAACGCATCGCCGAACTCGCCCCCCGCACCGGCGAGGCCCAGGCGCTGGCGCTCGCGGCGGAGGTGCTGCAGACCGCGACCGGCTCGAAGATCGAACCGCCCAAGCGCAAGGTCGAGCAGGCGAAGAAGAACGGCGGCGACGACCCGGCGCCCGAGTCCTCCTACCTGATGTTCCTCAGCGCCCGCCAGCTCGACCACCTCGCGGCCCTGGCCGTCGAGGGCGCCGCCGACATCAAGGCGTTCTTCAAGGACAAGGACGCCAAGGCCCGCGCCAAGAAGATCGCCGACGGTCGGCACTCCGTCGACATCGCCCTGTTCGGACGGATGGTCGCCGACTCCACCGACATCAACGTCGACGCCGCGGCCCAGGTCGCCCACGCCATCGGCGTGCACCGCAGCGAGACCGAGTCCGACTACTTCACCGCCGTCGACGACCGCAACACCGACGCCGAACCGGGCGCGGGCATGATCGGCACCGTCGACTTCAACTCCGCCACCCTCTACCGGTACGCGGCCCTCGACGTCGACCTGCTGGAGCGCAACCTCGGCCAGGGCCTGGACGAGAACGAGCCGCCCGCCACCCCGGTGCGCCGCGCCGTCGAGGCGTTCCTGGAGGGCTTCGTCTCCTCCCTGCCCACCGGCAAGATCAACACCTTCGGCAACCACACCCTCCCCGACGCCGTCCTCGTCACCCTGCGCACCTCACGCCCCGTCAGCTTCGTCGGAGCCTTCGAGAAGCCCGTCACCCCCGACGTCGACGGCGGCCACCTGGAACCCGCCTGCGCCCGCCTCGCCGACTACGTCCCCGAGATCGAACGGGCCTACGGCGACGACAGCGCCCAGACCTGGGTCCTGCGGGTGGGCCCCGCCACCGCCAAGCTCTCCTCCCTCGGCCAGGAGACCCCGCGGCTCTCCACCCTGGTGACCGCCGTCGGCGCCGCCGTCGCCGCCCGCCTGGAGCAGCGCGGATGAGCGTGCTGGCCCTGCAGCTCGCCGGCCCCCTGCAGTCGTGGGGGGCCGCCTCGCGCTTCGCCCGGCGCACCACCGAGAACGCCCCCACCAAGAGCGGCGTCATCGGACTGCTCGCCGCCGCGCTCGGCATCGAACGCGGCGACGACGCGGGCCTCGCCGAACTCGCCGCCCTGCGCTTCGGCGTCCGCGTCGACCAGCCCGGCGCCCGGCTGCGCGACTACCAGAGCGCCCAGCACTTCGACACCGAGGAGTCGATGCCGCTCTCCGAGCGCTTCTACCTCGCCGACGCCGTCTTCGTCGCGGCCCTCGAAGGCCCGGCTCCGCTCATCGAACGCCTCCACACGGCCGTCCGGGTCCCCGTCTACCTGCCCTACCTGGGGCGCCGCTCCTGCCCGCCCTCCCGCCCGCTGGACCTGCACGACGACCGGAGCGTCCACCACGACGGCGACCTCGACGCCGTCCTGGCCCGCCTGCCCTGGCGCGCCGCCGCCTGGCACCAGCAGCGCCACCGCGACCACCCGAGCGTCGACCTGACCGTCTTCGCCGAGATCCCGCCGGGCAGCGACCCGGCCGCGCCCGTCCGAGGCGACGTACTGCGCGACCAGCCGCTCAGCTTCGACGTCCGCCACCGCCGCCACGGCCTGCGCACCGTCCGCACCACCACCGTCACCGTGCCCAACCCCCGTGCCAGGCCCAGGCCCGCCGCTGCCGTGCCGGTACCCGCCCACGACCCGACGACACACCTGGAAAGCGCCTGATGTACCTGACCCGCTTCCGCTTCAACACCGCGCGCGCGGGCGCCCGCCGACTGCTGTCCTCCCCCCAGCACCTGCACGCCGCGGTCATGTCCGCCTTCCCCGAGATCATGCCCACCGCCCCCGGCCCGCGCGTCCTGTGGCGCACCGACCACAACGCCACCGCCGAAGTCCAGCTGTACGTCGTCAGCCCCGCCCGCCCCGACCTCACCCACCTCGTGGAACAGGCCGGCTGGCCCGCCGCGGCCGCCACCGGTACGGCCGGCTGGCAGACCTACGCCTACGCCCCGTTCCTCGAACGCCTCGACAAGGGCACCACCTGGAACTTCCGCCTCACCGCCAACCCCGTCCACCACGCCCGCCGGAAAGACGGCGAGCCCACCAAACGCACCGCCCACCTCACCGCCCGCCACCAGACGCAGTGGCTGCTCCAGCGCCAGGACGCGGGCGGCTTCCGCATCCTGGCCAAACCCGCCGACCGCCGGCACACCGAACACGGCGACGAGCACCAGCTCGCCGTCCACGGACAACGCAACCTCGCCTTCGCCAAACAAGGCACCACCGGGCGCGTCACCCTCACCGCCGTCACCTTCGACGGCCGCCTCGAAGTCACCGACCCCGACGCCCTGCGCGCCGTACTGACCGGCGGCCTCGGCAAGGCCAAGGCGTACGGCTGCGGCCTGATGACCCTCGCCCCGATCGGCTGACCCCGTGAGCACCGTCAGCCGCCGACCGGCCAGCAGCCCGCGCGAACTCGCCCGCGCCGCCGACCGGCTCTCCTTCCTCTACCTCGAACGCTGCACCATCCACCGCGACTCCAACGCCCTCACCGTCGAAACCGCCGACGGCACCACCCACATCCCCTCCGCCACCATCGGCACCCTGCTCCTGGGCCCCGGCACCCGCATCACCCACCAGGCGATGAGCGTCCTCAGCGAGACCGGCGCGGGCGTGGTCTGGACCGGCGAACACGGCGTCCGCCACTACGCGGCAGGCCGCTCGCTGTCCCGCTCCTCGGCCATGGCCGAAGCCCAGGCCCTCCGCTGGGCCAACCAGCGCACCCGCCTGGACACCGCCCGGGCCATGTACCGGCTGCGCTTCCCCGACGAGGACCCGGCGGGCCTCACCCGGCGACAACTCCTCGGCCGTGAAGGCGACCGCATGAAGGACTGCTACCGCGCCGAAGCCGCCAGAACCGGCATCCGCTGGCGAGGACGCCACTACACCCCCGGAGACTTCACCTCCGGAGACCCCGCCAACCAGGCCATCACCGCAGCCGCCCAAGCCATGTACGGCGTCTCGCACGCCGTCATCGCCGCACTCGGCTGCTCACCCGCCCTCGGGTTCGTCCACTCCGGCCACGAGCTGTCCTTCGTCCTCGACATCGCCGACCTCTACAAGACCGAGATCGGCATCCCCGTCGCCTTCGACGTCGCAGCCGCCTCCCCCGAGGACATCGGCGCCCGCACCCGCCGCGCCCTGCGCGACCGCATCCACGAACTGCGCCTGCAAGAGCGGATCGTCGCCGACATCCGACGCCTGCTCGCCGTCGAAACGGCCACCGACGACGAGGACACGGTCAGCCTCCAAGCCGACCACGGGCAGCACGTCGCCGCAGGAGTCAACTACGGAGAGGGCAACTGGTGACCGTCATCGTCCTCACCAACTGCCCCGTCGGACTGCGGGGCCTACTCACCCGCTGGCTCCTCGAAATCTCCGCCGGAGTGTTCATCGGCTCCCCGTCCGCACGCGTGCGGGACGTCCTGTGGGCCGAAGTCCGACAACACGCCGGCCAGGGCCGGGCCCTCCTGATCCACACCTCGAACACGGAACAGGGCTTCACCTTCCACACCCACGACCACGCCTGGAAACCCGTCGACCACGAAGGCCTCACCCTCATCCACCGACCGAACGCCGGTGCGGCTCCGGCAACCAGCCCAGCCAAGCCAGGCTGGAGCACCGCGTCCAAACTCCGCCGCTTCGGAAAACGATGAACCACCGCCGAAAGGGCCTGAACCTTATGCCCGTTATGCCGGAACCGGCGAAGATTGCAGTTTCGCGCCACACCGACAGGTAAACCCACAGGTCATCAAGACTGCTCCCCGCGCCCGCGGGGATGGCCCCGCGCCCAGTGGAAGTCCGCCTTCGCCCGGCTCCTGCTCCCCGCGCCCGCGGGGATGGCCCCCCCACGATCGGCATCGCGAGCAAGAATCGCTGCTGCTCCCCGCGCCCGCGGGGATGGCCCCGATCGCCACACCTCGCTGTATCGCGAGCAAGTCTGCTCCCCGCGCCCGCGGGGATGGCCCCGTCCGGGACGGCCGGCGGATCGGCCGTATCAGCTGCTCCCCGCGCCCGCGGGGATGGCCCCCTGACCCAGGACATGCCCGACCACCTGGTCGGCTGCTCCCCGCGCCCGCGGGGATGGCCCCGGTGCACGGAATTGCCGGTACAGGTACCAGAGCTGCTCCCCGCGCCCGCGGGGATGGCCCCGGGGCGGCCCCAACCGGCGGGTGCAACCGCAGCTGCTCCCCGCGCCCGCGGGGATGGCCCCCAGTTCAAGCTCCTGTGGGACGAGCTGAAGAACTGCTCCCCGCGCCCGCGGGGATGGCCCCCGGGCCACGTCCGTGCTGATCCAGAAGGCGGTCTGCTCCCCGCGCCCGCGGGGATGGCCCCCAGCAGCAGAAGGAGAACACCGTGAGCCTCACCTGCTCCCCGCGCCCGCGGGGATGGCCCCCGGCGCCTGGCCGCCGCCCGCATCGCCGGTCTCTGCTCCCCGCGCCCGCGGGGATGGCCCCCCGTCCCACAGGTGCCAGCCGATGCCGTGCACGCTGCTCCCCGCGCCCGCGGGGATGGCCCCAACACCGCGATGCAGCCGGACTTCGGGCAGTGCTGCTCCCCGCGCCCGCGGGGATGGCCCCGGCCGATGGACAGGTCGCGGTAGATCGGGGAGCTGCTCCCCGCGCCCGCGGGGATGGCCCCGCGCTGCACCGGCTCGCCGAAGGCTGCCCGAACTGCTCCCCGCGCCCGCGGGGATGGCCCCTCGGCAGCCCAGTCGTCGCACTCGTCCCGCCAGCTGCTCCCCGCGCCCGCGGGGATGGCCCCGCCATCTTGCGGACGGCGAGTCGGGACAGGGTCTGCTCCCCGCGCCCGCGGGGATGGCCCCTCCCGCACCCTCTCCGGCCTGAAAGGTGAGTTCTGCTCCCCGCGCCCGCGGGGATGGCCCCCAGTCGCGGACCTATTAAGGTCGGATCTGGATCTGCTCCCCGCGCCCGCGGGGATGGCCCCGGGCGGTCGTCCGCGCCGATGTACGGCACGGCCTGCTCCCCGCGCCCGCGGGGATGGCCCCCAGCCCGAGCCGTCACGGCGGACGAGCTCCAGCTGCTCCCCGCGCCCGCGGGGATGGCCCCTCCGCGTCCGTCGGGTTCCGGCTCGACAGCATCTGCTCCCCGCGCCCGCGAGGATGGCCCCTGCTGGTCGACCAGCTCCCGACGGTGCCCGGCCTGCTCCCCGCGCCCGCGGGGATGGCCCCAGCGCGGTGCACGAGGAGCAGTCCGACGGCCGACTGCTCCCCGCGCCCGCGGGGATGGCCCCATCAAGCGGGACTGGCGGGCCAACGCGGCGGCCTGCTCCCCGCGCCCGCGGGGATGGCCTCCGTGAGGAGTGGCTGCGGTCGCTTTCGGACCAGGGCGACTCATGCCCGACCAGCGACGAATCTCCGACTCAGGTCACGAGGGGGCGGGCGCGGTCAGGGAGTTCCAGCCGTGTTCGAGCAGGTCGAAGGCGCGGGTCAGGGCCTCGCGGACGTCCTGGTGGGACTGGGCGGCGTGCGGGGCCTCCAGGGCGAAGTGGGCCAGGGCGGTGCAGAGCGGGTCGTCGGCGGGGCGGCCGCTCTGCTCGGCGATCACGGCGGCGAGGGTGGCGGTGTGGCGCAGCCACATGGCCTGGTGGTAGTCGCGCAGGGCGGGGGTGGAGTCCACCAGGGCGGTGAAGGCCGCGAACCGGGGATCGCCGTCGGTGGCGGCCCGGCGGTGGTGCAGCGCGTGCTCGCGCAGGGCGGCCGGGATCGACCGGCCCGGGGGCCGCTCGCGGACGGCGGCGAGCAGGTCGGCCTCCAGGTCGGGCTCCTCGTCGAAGACCAGGGCCTCCTTGACCGGGAAGTGCTTGAACAGCGTGGTGGTGGAGACGTCGGCGGCGTCCGCGATCTCGCGGATGCCGACGTCGTCGTAGCCGCGCTCCAGGAAGAGGCGCAGCGCGGCGTCGGCGATGGCTTGGCGGGTGGCGGCCTTCTTGCGCTCGCGCCGCCCGGGCGGGGGAGGCGGCGGGGGGTTCGACGGCGGTGGGGGTGGAGGCGGGGGCGGTGTCTGGGGCATGGGCACAGTCTACTCGGGTGGTTGAGCAGGCCAAAAAGTTGACTCGTTGCACTTTTGTAGTCGTTGTGCTCTTCTGGAGGAGCGGCCCCGCCGCGCACCGCCCGAAAGGAGCACCACCATGACCACCGCACCCGCCCCCCGCATCGCCGTCATCGGAGCCGGCCCCGGCGGCCTGACCTGCGCCCGCATCCTGCAGCGGCACGGCATAGCCGTCACCGTCCACGACCGCGACCACGGCCCCGACGTCCGCGACCAGGGCGGCACCCTCGACCTGCACGAGGACAACGGCCAGCTCGCCCTGCGCGCGGCCGGACTGCTCGACGACTTCCTCCGGCTCGCCCGCCCCGAGGGGCAGGAGATGCGCCAACTCGACGCCGTGACCGGGGAGATCGGCTTCCACCACGTCCCCGCGGACGGCGAACGCCACAAGCCCGAGATCGACCGCGGCCGACTCCGCGAACTCCTGCTGCGCTCGCTCGAACCCGGCACCGCGCACTGGAACCACGCCCTGCGGTCCGTCGAAGGGCCCGCCGCCGGCCCCCGCCGCCTGCACTTCGCCGACGGCACCGTGACCGAGGCCGACCTGGTCATCGGCGCCGACGGCGCCTGGTCCAAGGTCCGCCGCGTGCTCTCCCCGGCCACCCCCGTGCACACCGGCGTCAGCTTCCTCGAAGCCTGGTTCCACGACGTCGACCGCCGACACCCCGAACTCGCCGCACTCGTCGGCCCCGGCAGCGCCGCCGCGGCCGACGGCGAACGCGGTCTGTTCGCCCAGCGCGGCGGCGGCGGCCACCTCCGGGTCTACGCCATCCAGCGAGTCCCCGCGGACTGGATCGCCGCGGCCGGCCACACCGTCCGGGACACCGACGCCCTCCGCGCCCTCCTCCTGGACCGCTACCGCCACTGGTCGCCCGGCCTGCGCCGACTCCTCGCCGACAACGACGGCCCCTACGTCGACCGCCCGATCCACGCCCTGCCCGTCCCGCACACCTGGCCGCACGACGGCGCCGTCACCCTGCTCGGGGACGCCGCCCACCTGATGCCCCCGCTCGGCGTCGGCGTCAACCTGGCCATGCTCGACGCCTGCGAACTCGCCCTCGCCCTCGCCGAGCACGCCACCGTCGCCGAGGCCGTCCGCGCCTACGAGCCGACCATGCTGCCCCGCTCCACCGCCATGCAGCACCAGCTCGACGGCGCCCTCGAAGGGCTGCTGTCCGACGAGCCGCACCACGGCGGCCCCGAGTCGGCCGAGTCGGCCGAGCTGTCCGGCACGCGGCAGCAGTAGCCGGCGGGCGGTGGGTGGGAGGGGTTGCAGAGGGCGTCCAGGCGTTCCACCGGGTCCGGCCCGGTCCACTCCTCCGGGGCCCGGTCCCCGTCCGCCGTGAACGCCGCGTCCGCCGTGAACGCCGCCCGTGCCGCCGCGTCGTACGCCCCGGCGTCCCGCAGCGGGTGCAGGGACCTGGGGCCGGACGCCGTCGCGCACCACCGCGAAACCGCCGTCCGCGCCCACGTGTTGCGCCGCGCCGCCGAGCACGGACAGGAGCCACGGCGGTGCACCGACCACGGCAGCCCGCCGACCTCGCCGCCCTCGCCGACCCGGTCGTACCGGCCGGTCGGCCGACTCCGCCCGCCCCGCCCACGGCCCGGACGGCGTGCCCGAGTAGGCGCGCAGCGCGGCCGGTTCGAGGTGCGGCCGGGCCGTCGCGGAGTACGGTTCGGATACTGCGGGACCCCCTCGTCGGCCGTCGGGCGGAACGTCAACGCGCCGATCCTGCCAGCCCGTTGGGGCAACGGGCCGGCAGCCGGGAGGGTGCGCCGGTCAGCGCGCGCGGGTCGTCGAGTACAGGTGGCTGTCGCGGAACTCGGTCGCGGCCAGCGTGCGCCCGACGATGATCACGGCGGTGCGCAGCACGCCCGCGGCCTTCACCTGCACGGCGATGTCGCCGAGCGTGCCGCGCAGCACCAGTTCGTCCGGGCGGCTGGCCATCGCGACCACCGCCGCCGGGCAGTCCGGCCCGTAGTGCGGCAGCAGTTCCTCCACCACGCTGTCCACGTAGCGGGCTGCCAGGTGCAGCACCAGCAGCGCGCCGCTCTTGCCCAGCACGGACAGCTCCTCGCCGGGTGGCATCGGCGTCGCCTGCCGGGCCACCCGGGTCAGGATCACCGTCTGCCCGACCGTCGGCACCGTCAACTCCCGCTTCAGCGCCGCCGCCGCGGCCGCGAACGCGGGCACGCCCGGCACCACCTCGTACGGGATGCCCGCCGCGTCCAGCCGGCGCATCTGCTCCGCCATCGCCGAGAACACCGACGGGTCGCCCGAGTGCAGCCGGGCCACGTCCTGGCCCCCGGCGTTCGCCCGGACGATCTCGGCCATGATCTGGTCCAGGTCCAGGTTCGCGGTGTCGACCAGCCGGGCGTCCGGCGGACAGTCCGCCAGCAGTTCCGGCGGCACCAGGCTGCCCGCGTACAGGCACACCCCGCAGCGGGCCAGGGTGCGCTGGCCGCGCACCGTGATCAGATCGGCCGCGCCCGGACCGGCACCGATGAAATAGACCGTCACTTCGCTCCTCCTCCAGCCCCGCCGGACCCTCCGGCGCTCGCCGCTCCGTCGGTGTCCTCGATGTTCGTTTCCTTGACGTCCGTCTCCTCGGCGTCCGTCTCCTCGGCGTGCGCGCGTTCGGCGTCAGTGTCCCTGGCGTCCGGGCCCTCGGTGCCCGGGCCCTTGACGACGCTCCACTGGGTCACCGGCATCGCCTGCCGCCACCCCGTGAAACCGCCCACCGGTACCGCGTGCGCCACGCCCAGTTTCACCAACTCGCCGCCGTGGCGCCGGTACCACTGCGTCAGCAGCGCCTCCGACTCCAGCGTCACGGTGTTCGCCACCAGCCGCCCGCCCGGACCGAGCGCCGCCCAGCACGCCTCCAGCACCCCCGGCACGGTCAGCCCGCCACCGACGAACACCGCGTCCGGACGGCCGAGTTCGGCCACCAGGTCGGTCAGCGCCGCCGGTGCCGCGCCCCGGACCACCCGCAGCCGGGGCACCCCGAGCGCCGCCGCGTTGCGGGCGATCCGCTCGGCCCGCACCGCGTCCCGCTCCACGCTGACCGCCCGGCAACTGCGGTGCGCCCGCAGCCACTCGATGCCGATCGACCCCGAGCCGCCGCCGACGTCCCACAGCAGCTCGCCCGGCGCCGGGCCGAGCGCCGCCAGCGTCGCCGCCCGGACATGACGCTTCGTCAACTGCCCGTCCGACTCGAACAGTTCGTCCCGCAGGCCGGGGACGAGCTGCGGTCGCGGGGCGTCCGCCGGGACGGCCGGGTCCGGCACGCAGTCGACCGCGAGGACGTTCAGCGGATCGCCCGGCGGCAGCGACCAGTGCGCCGCCACCCCCTCGCGCACCGCTTCCGCCGGGCCGCCCAGCTGCTCCAACACCCGTACCCGGCTCGGTCCGTAGCCCCCGTCCGTCAGCAGCCCGGCCACCCGCGCGGGCGTCGACGCGTCCGCACTCAGCACCAGCAGCCGACGGCCCGGGTACAGCGCCGCGCGCAGCGACTCCAGCGGACGGCCGACCAGCGTCACCACCTCGGTCTCCTCCACCGGCCAGCCCAGCCGGGCGCACGCCAGCGACACCGAGGACGGGTGCGGCAGCACTCGCAGCGCCTCCGCCGGGACGCCGCACTCCAGCAGCGTCCGGCCGATCCCGTGGAACATCGGGTCACCACTGGCCAGCACCGCCAGCCGCCGCCCCGCGAACCGCTCCAGCAGCCCCGGCACCGACGGCCGCAACGGCGACGGCCACGACACCCGATCCGCCGTCACCTGCTCCGGCAGCAACCCCAACTGACGCGCGCCGCCGAGCACCACCTCCGCCGCGCCCAGCGCCTCCCGCGCCGCGACCGACAGCCCCGGCCAGCCGTCCGCACCCACCCCCACGACGGCGATCGCAGACACGCGCAACTCCTCACGGCTCGGGGACGGGGCAGCCGCAGCCTACCCGCAACCCGCCGCCGTACCCCCTATGAGCTGCGGAGATCCGCCATGCGACATTGGCCACACCACGGGTCGCGACACTGGCCACGCCACGGGCCACGACACCGGCCGCACCGCGCGGGCCGGGCCGGTGGCCGTACCGGTGGCCGTACCGGGGTGCCGCGGTGGGTCGGCCGGCGCTCGGCGGGTCGGCCGGAGC
Source organism: Kitasatospora sp. NPDC004272 (assembly GCF_053603035.1). Lineage (NCBI taxonomy): Bacteria > Bacillati > Actinomycetota > Actinomycetes > Kitasatosporales > Streptomycetaceae > Kitasatospora > Kitasatospora sp. NPDC004272. The sequence continues at coordinate 43,135 of NZ_JBSGET010000033.1, forward strand.
CGGGGGAGGAGTCAGTCCAGATCGTCGGCGGCCTGCTGGAGGGCCCGGGCGGCGCGGACCAGGAACGCGCGGAACTGCTCCTGCTCGGCCTCGGTGAACTCGTCGGCCAGACACTGCTCCACCTCGGTGGCGCGCTCGTCGGCCAGCTCCAGCGCCGCCCGGCCGCGGTCGGTCAGCCGGGTCTCCAGCACGTTGCGGTGCCAGCGGTGCGGCGCCCGCTCCACCAGCCCGCGTCCGGTCAGGTGCTTGAGCAGTACGGCCATCGCCTGCGGAGTGACCTGGCAGGACCGGGCCAGTGCCGCCCCGCTGATGCCCGGACTGTCGGCGAGCACGTACAGCGCCGCGTACTGCGGCACGGTAAGCCCCGCGGGCTCCACCGCGGCGCGCTTCGCGGCCATCAACTCCTGGTCGGCGAGGTGCAGGTCGATGCCGATGCGGTCGGCGGCGGGCATTCCCATGCGGGGATGCTACAGGGTGGGCGACATCAATCAGTTGCGTTGACAGTCATCAATGTATTGATGATGATGAGCGCCATTGATGTCGCAGTCGTTGCCGTTGCCGTTGGCGCAGCCGTCGCCGTCGCCGTCGCCGCGACCCGTACCGCCGACGTACCGATCGATTTGTCGACCTATCTCCCCGACAGCTCCGCCGCGTTCCGGAGGACCCGCCGCCCATGACCGATCTCTCCTTCCTCACCGCCCCCGGCACGGCCGCCGGGTTCGCCGCCGAGACCCGCCCGCGCGCCCACGGCGCCGGAGTCGACCCGTACGAGTACGACCGCGTCACCGCCACGGTCGACTCGCTGCTCCACTGGCCCGACGCCTGTCGGACCGCCGCCCTCGCCCACCGGGCCCGGGCCGAACGGGCCGCCGCGCGCGGCCGCCACCGCACCGCCGGGCAGCACCACCGGCTGGCCGCCCGCTGGTTCCACCTCGCCGCGCTGCTGCCGGACCCGGACCGGGAACGCGCCGCCACCGTCGCCGCGGAGGCCGACCGCTCGGCGGGCGAGGCCCTCGCCCTGCTCGAACCCCGGGCCCGGCGGATCTCCGGCGAGGGCTACGCGGGGTGGCTACGCCTCCCGGCGGGACGGACGCGGCGGCACGGAACGGGAGTCCCGCTGGTGGTGCTGGTGCCCGGGATGGACTCCTCGAAGGAGGAGTTCCACCACCCGGCCGACGCCCTGCTCGACCGCGGCCTGGCGGTCCTGGCCGTCGACGGCCCGGGGCAGGGCGTCCTGGCCACCGGCCCCGCCCTCGGTCCGGACCACCGGCACGCCCTCGGCCGGGCCCTGAGCCACGCCCTGCGCGCCGCCCCGGCGGGCGTGACCTCCGGCGCGGCGCCCGCCCGGACGCCCGACGCTGCGCTCGCCCCGACGCCCGACGCGGCGCTCGACCCGGACCGGGTCGCGGTGCTCGGGCTCAGCCTCGGCGGCCACCTCGCCGCCGACTTCGCCGCCCACGATCCGCGCGTCCGGGCGGCGGCACTGGTCAGCGGCCCGTACCGGCTGGACTGGGACGCCCTGGTCCCGTTCGTCACCGCCACCCTCACCCAGCGCTGCGGTGGCGAAGCCGCCGCCCGCGCCTTCGCCGCCCGGATCGACCTGGCCGCCCTCGCCCCCCGGCTGCGCGGGCTCCCCCTGCTCCTGGTCGAAGGCGGCCGGGACCGCATCCCCGGCGTCACCAACGCCGACGCCCTCGTCGCCGACCTCCCGCACGCCGAACTCCTCCACGTCCCGCACGGCAACCACCTGCTCGGCAACGCCCTGCCGGACTGGCTCCCCGACACCGCCGACTGGCTCGCCGACACCCTCGCCCTCATCGGGACGGAGGAGAGCGGGGACGAACTCCTTCCTCCGCGCGGGTGACCCCGCTCCTTCCCCCGGCGGACGCGTCCGGATCGTGCCGGTTGCGATCTTTGGGGTGGCCCCGGGAGCCGTGGCCGGGGCGCCGGAAGTGGAGCCCGACAAGCACGGGGGAGAAGCAAGTTGACGAAGCACAAGCTGCTACTGGGGACGGCGGCCGCGATGGCGGCGTCCGCGCTCGCGGTACCGAGCGCCTCGGCCGCGCCGACCGGTTCCGGCGCGAGCCCGCACGGCGCGAGCCTGCACGGCGCGAGCCCGCACGGCCGGGTCGGGCTCAGCCCGGAGCGCGGAACGGTGCCGGGGTTCGGCGAGCTCACGCTGGCGGTTGACGCGGCCGCCGGCCGCCGGCGTGACGGTACCGGGCGGGCCACGCTGCAGCACGAGTTCTTCAACCCGGACGGGAGCCGGCAGGGCACGGTGCGGGTCGAGATCGACGTCGACTGCCTGGCTGTCACCGGCACCGGCACCGGCACCGGCACCGGCACCGGCAACGGCAACGGGGGCGGGGGCGGGGACGGGGGCGGGAGCGGTACGACCGCGGCGGTCACCGGGACGGTGCGCTCGCTGAGCTACGCCGTACCGCCGGGGACGCCCGAACCGCCCCGGCCGCCGAGCGGCTGGCACCCGGAGACCGCACTCGCCTTCTCGACCGACGGCACGGGCCGGGGACGGGTCGGCTGGTCGGGCGTACCGGACTTCAACGACCCGACGGCTGCACCGGTGGCCGTGAAGTGCGCGCCGCCCGCTGCCGACTTCTACGTGATCGAGGGCGGCTACTGGCTGAGGAGGTGACCGGAGCGGGGAAGCGACCGGAGCCGCGGCGTTCGGTCATCTCCGGGTGGGGACGGGGTTGTCGGGGCTGTCGAGCCACGCGGTGTGGCCCTCGGGGGTGACGGTGAGGCCGAAGCGCTCGTGTCCGGGGCGGCCCTGGTTGTCCCACCAGCGGTAGGCGGCCTCCACCTCGTCCCACAGGCAGCGTGGACCGGCCTGGTACACCTCGTACTCCGTGCGGCCGTGCTCGAAGTCGGCGGACGTCCACGACCGCTTGTCGCGGCTGTAGATCCACAGCGTGTACGCACCGTTGTCGTAGCGCTCGGCCCGCCAGAACGCGCCCGGAACCCCGAGACCGATGACGAACTGCTGGAACCAGTCGCCGGTATCCCGCGGGGACAGCGTCGTGGTGCTCCTCATGCCGTCGGCCGGCCACTCCACCCCGTGCAGGTACTCCTCGAACAGAGGTCTTTCGGTGCGCTGTTGACGCATCCGCATGAACGCCGACCCGCCGGTGAAGCCGCCGACCGCCCGGGTCCTGTCGCCGTTCACGGTCAGCCGGACGATCTGCTCACCGCCGTACTCGGTGCCGAACGGGGCCACGATCACCGCGCCGGGGGCCGACTGCTCCAGCCAGGCCGCAGGGATCTCCAGCAGGGAGCAGGTGGCGATGATGCGATCGTAGGGAGCGCCCGGCGACCAGCCCGCCCGGCCGTCGCCCTCCACCACGGTCGGCACGAGTCCGGCCCGGCCCAGGTTCTCCCGGGCACCCCGGGCAACCTCCGGGTCGTACTCGATACTCACCACGTTGGCGTTCCCGAGCCGCCGGGCCAGCAGGCCCGCGTTCCACCCGGTACCCGTGCCGATCTCCAGCACCCGGTCCCCCGGACGCACGCCCAGGTCCCGGAGCATGGAGACGACCATCGTCGGCATGGAGTTGGACGAACTCGGGGTCACTCCGATGCCGTCGCCCTCGTGGTCGCCGTCGTCCCACTGCGTCGTCAGCGGGATGTCCGAATAGACCGCGCTGCGCCACGCCTCGGGGTCCTTCGACCGGTACACCACGGGGTTCTGCTTCGTGCCGTCCGCGATGCCCGGCCAGATGCGGTCCGGGACGAACTGCTCGCGGGGCACGGCCTCGAAAGAGGGGAGCCAGTCCGAGTGGAGTGCGCCGCTGGCCACCAGCGCGGAGGCGAGCTCCCGCGGGCCCGCCTCCCTGCGCGTCTCGCCGGTCACCGGCTACTTACCGCCCGCCGGGTTCTGGCCGTCCGAGGTATTGCCGCCCTCGTCCGAGCCGCCGCCGCCGTGCCCCGAGCCCTTGTTGCTGTCGTCCTGCTGCTTGCCGCCGTCGCCGGAACCGGTGCCGCCACCGCGCTTGCCCATCTCAGTACCTCCGTGCTGGTGGGGACCGGCGGACGAATGCCCGCCGGGTGGTGCTGCCCGCCCCGGCCGTTCTTTCCCGGGTCGGCCGGAACGGAAGTTCGTAGCCCTGATCCGCACTCGGAACGGTAGGGAGGTCTGAAGGCGAAGCGCCACGAAGTTCTACGGAGTTCTACGTCAATCACTCCAGGGTGTTGATCGCCTCCGAGATCAGGGACCGCGCAGCTGTGCCGTACACCGCAAGCGATGCCAACTCCCCGAACGCCCGGACGTACTGCTTGACCTCCGTAGGCGCGGTGACGGTCACAGCGGCCGTGAGCAGCTCCACATGGACCCGCTGGTCATCGAAGACGTTGAACGCCTCCAAGGTCCACACCTCGCGTCGGGCGGAGAACGGCACGATGCCGAGCGAAACGCGGGGAAGGCTCATCAGCGTGAGCAAGTACCCGAGCTGGCCGGCCATGGTCTGCGAGTCGCCGACTCGGTTGCGCAGCACCGACTCTTCGATCAGGACGGCGAACCGGTGGTCACCCTCCCTCACCACGCCGTCCGAACGGGCCAGCCGTGCCGCAACGGCCTCCGCCACGTCATCAGGAGTTCGATGAAACCGAGCGATAGCCCGTAGCAGCGCCGTTGCGTACGGCTCGGTCTGGAACAACCCGGGAATCACGTTCGAGCAGTAGACGCGAAAGAGCCGCGTGCGCTGGTACAGCGGCACGCGGGACTCCTGCACCCGCCGCAGGCCCGCCCGTTGGACGCGACGCCACTCGACGTACATGGTGTCGGCGGCACGCGATGCCGCGATCAGGTCGTCGGCCTGATCGTCGGCACCACATGCCGAGCACCACGCCCGAATGTCCGTGTCGGAAGGCTGAGTCGTTCCACTGGCGATGCGGGACACCTTCGAACCGTGCCAGCCCGTGCGCACGGCGATGTCCACCTGCTTGAGACCAGCATCCTGGCGAAGCTCGTGCAGTCGTGCAGCCACCGCATCGCGGGCCGCTTGAACACTGGAGGAAGGGGATCGAGCCATGGGAGCGAGAGCGTCAGATCTTGAAGTCCTGATGGGGGGTGCCGCGTTCCCACACCGCCTCGAAGGCGTCCACGCAGCGCTTGACCACCTCAGGGTCGTCACTCATGACGTTGCCCAAGAACGAGCCGTCACCGGAGAACAGACCGAACTTCGCAACCCTGCCGTCGAAGAGCCAGAGGTCATTGCCCGGCAGCATCAGATCAGAGGCCAGCCGTCGAGGAAGCCAGCGAACGGACTCCCCCGCTGCGATGTTCTGGAACGTGCACGAATGCTCGTACCGGATGTAGTCGGTCACGGGCACCGAAACGACCCGGGCCCGGCGAAACTCCACTCCCCTGGCGGCCGCCTCTGAAACGGTCGCCAGGAAGGGGTTCCACCAAGATGCCCGGTCGTCCGGGTCGTGGCGGTGGCCGGCCTTCCAAGCCGCAAAATCGGCGTCCTCCTCCGCGACGCCGTACACGTCGCGCATCTCAAGGTGAACGGCACTGCGTCGGCTGCCCCCCAGCAACTCAGCGAAGGTCGGCACCTTCTGCGACACTACAAGCCTCCCTGATCGCGGCCACCATCCGGGCAGGCACTCGAACGACCGCCTCGGACTCCGGGATGTGCCCCACCGCGAGGCATTCGGCCTCGGTGTCGGCATCGGCCTTCCACCCCTGGATCACAATGTCGCGCGTCTCCGGGTCCACCCAAACAGTGGGGCAGTTCTCCCCATTCGTGTGGGGGTCCTTGGCAATGAACACTAGCTTCACGCGGGCCTCCGTCGCTGGCCCGTTCCGCGATGCGCTACGCGGTTCAGCCAACGGAGTACCCACAGACGGACCACGACAAGCGCAGGATCACGCCTCCTGGGGTGGCGGGCGGGCAGAATGCGGGGGATGGAACCACGCCCGCCGTCCCGGTCGCCCCTGCCGCTGCTGTACCTGGACGTCGACGGGCCGCTGATCCCGTTCGGCGGGCCGGCCGGGAGCCGGCCGGAGCACCTGAGCGAGCGGCGGATCCGGGAGGTGCTGGGGGCGGAGGCGGCCGGCCATCCCCTGCTGGCCAGGCTGGACCCGCGGTGCGGGGCGCGGATCGCGGCGCTGCCGTGCCGTCCGGTGTGGGCGACGACCTGGGAGCACGAGGCCAACCTCTGGGTGGCGCCGCTGCTCGGGCTGCCGCCGCTGCCGGTGATCGAGGAACCGGACGACGCCGCCGAGGCCCTGCCGCCCGGAGTGCACTGGAAGGCACCGCTCCTGGTGGCGCACGCGGGCGGTGGTGCGTTCGCCTGGGTGGACGACGAGATCGGGCCGGCCGACCGCGCGTGGGTGGCCGCGCACCACGACGGGCCCGCACTGCTGCTCCGGATCGATCCCCGGGTGGGCCTGGCGGAGGGGGACTTCGAGGTCCTGGAGGAGTGGCTGTCCGCACCGCGGTGAACGGGGCCGGGGGCCGGGGGCCGGGGGAGAGGCGCGGGATACTCGTCGGACGTTCCGTCCAGGAGGCAGTGTGAGCACGTTCGAAGCCGAGACCGTCCGCACCGAGCGGCTGACCCTGCTGCCGTTGCGGCCGGAGCACGCCGAGGAGTTGGCGGCGGTGCTGGCCGATCCGGCGCTGCACGCCTTCACCGGGGGGCGCTCCGGAGGACGCCGAACTCCTGCGGGCCCGCTACGAGCGTTGGGCGGCCGGTGCGCCGGAGCCCTCGGTGTCCTGGTGCAACTGGGCGGTCCGGCTCCGGGACGAGGAGTGCCTGGTCGGGACCGTCCAGGCGACGGTCACCCCGGACGGCGGCGGGGCCGTCGCGGAGATCGCCTGGACGGTGGGCACCCGCTGGCAGCGGCGCGGCATCGCGAGCGAAGCGGCCCGGGGCCTGGTCGGCTGGCTGCGCGGGCACGGGGTGCGGACGGTCGTCGCCCACGTCCACCCGGAGCACGCGGCGTCCGGGGCGGTCGCCGCCGCGGCCGGGCTCGTTCCCACCGACCGGTGGCAGGACGGCGAGGTCAGGTGGGAGTCGGTGACCGGCTGACCCGGCACGCCGGCCGGGGCGCTCCCACGGACGGCAGGTGGGAGGGGCGGGACCGGTTCGAGCGGCTCGCCGGGGTGATGCGCGGGTCAGGTGCGGTGGGCCGTGCGGGCGGCGAGTCGTTCGAAGGGGCGGACGACGTCCTCGGCCGGTGGCGGAGCGAGGCGGCCCGGGCCTGACCTGCGCGTCCCCCCGGCGGTCCGCGGCCGAAAACCGGGTGGGTCGGGGCCGGTGGGTGTGCCAGGATCGGCTGCCGTGGAGATCGTGGAGACCGTGGAGAGCTGGGACGACCTGTCCGTCACCGAACAGGTGCTGGTCCGCCGCGCCGTCGACGGCACGAGCCCGCGCGGCAGCGCGGCGCACGTCACCGCCGTACTGCGCTGGGCGGGCTCGTCCGAGGTGCCCCGGCGGCGCAACGCCTCGCCCGCGGAGGAGCTGGCGCGGGTGCCGGAGCTGGCCGCGGCGGCGCACCGCTTGGTCGCGGGCGGGTGGTTGACGGTCCGCCGGGCGCTGAGCACCCCGTTCGTCCAGGAGGACGGCCCGGCCGTCACCGGCCCGGAGCTGACTGGGGTGCTGGCCGACCCGGCGACCTGGCTGCTGCCCCGGGGGCGGTGCGCCGACCTGCCCGTCCTGTCCCTGCGGGTCACCGCGGAGGGTCGGCGCCGCTGGGAGGCCGCGGCGTACGCGCCGGACGCCCCCGGCACCGTCCACGAGCTGGAGCTGACCGGGGACGAGAGCGCGATCGTGACCTGTGCCGTGGAGGCGAGCGGTTGGCTGACCGGCTTGTGGAACGTCCTCGCCGAGCCGCCGGCCGAGCTGGCGGGCGAGGAGTTGCGGGCCTTCGTCGCGGCGGACACCGCCCCGCTGGTCCGGTTGGTCCGGGCGGGGACGATCGAGGTGCTGCACGTCGCGGAGCGGGGTGCCGAGGGCACCGTCGTTCCGTTGGAGGACCTGCTGGACGCCCTGTGCGACCGGGAGTTGCGCCGCGACGACGGCGCTGAAGTGGAGGTCGGGTTCACGTGCGTCCTGACCAAATCGCTGGCGAACGCGCTCCGTTAGCGTTCCGGGCCGAGAACCGGGCCGTGAACCGGGGCCGTGAACCGGGGCCGTGAACCGGCAGGACGCCGAAGCCGGGCGGTCAGGACCGCCCGGTAGGGGGCGCGGCCTCCGGACGGACACCGGCACGGTCAGTCGGTGTCGGTCGCGGCCAGGACGGCCAGTCGGCGCAAATCGGAGGAGAGGGACAACACGCCCAGGTCCCAGGCTACTTGGCCGAACCACGGGCTGTCGGACTCGAAGCCGAACCAGAGGTGCTCGTCCGCCGCCAGCTCGACCTCGTCGGTGGTCGCCGTCCCGGGGCAGTCGGCCAGCGCGGCCAGGGACCGCCAGGCGGCCAGCCGTCCGGACGCCTCGTCGAGGCCGCGGCTGTACGCGCCGCCACCGGTCGCGGCCGCGTGCAGCAGGTGCCACACCTGTTCGGCCTCGACGGCCCGCACCGCCAGGCCGGCGGGGTGGCGGGTGCGCCTCCGGCCGCTGCGGAGGCCGCGGGAGTGGTCGAGGCAGTCGAGGGCGAGGCCGGTGAGGACGGTGCGGAGCAGGTCGGGGGTGACGGGGGTGGCGGGTGCGGCGAGCGGGGTGCGGAAGCGGAAGACCCGGGCCTCGGTGCGGCCGTTGGAGCCGTTCGACCAGCAGGCGGTGGCCGAACCCAGCGCGTCGGCCGTCTCCCGGTCGGTGACCTCCTCGACCGGTGGACGCGGTGCGGTCGGGCCGATGGGGGGCAAGGGGCCGCCGTGGTTCGGCCCGAGGCACAACTCCCTCGCCGGGGCGCCGAACCGGGGCAGCGGCGCGGTGCCCGGTGCCGTGGCCGACTGCAGCGGGCGCCGGGTGCGCCGCCGGTGGTCCAGCCAGGCGGCGATCTCCGGGACGCCGGTCGGATCGGTACCGCGCAGCTCCAACTCCCGTACCAGGGCGAGCCGCAGCCGCTCGGCCGTCGGCCCGCTGAACGCCGCCGCGAGGTCGGTGGCGGGACGGTCCGCTGCCAGCACGGACACCTGGTGGCGGGTGTGGCGCCTGGTACCGGGCGGCAGCATCGCGAGCAGGCCCAGCGCCAGGGCGGCGTGCTCGGGCCCGGGCGTGGCCGCGACCAGCTCGAACAGCTGCTGGAAGGCGTCCAGTTGGGCAGCGGCGCGCGGGTCGGTGCAGCGGGCCGCCAGGGCCAGGCCGAGTCCGGTCACGAACCCGAGGTCGCCACCGGACAGCGCGGCGCGGGCGGCCTCGACCACCGGCGCGGCGTCCGAACGGCGTGCCACCCGCGCCAACAGGCTCTGGACGTGTTCGCGGTCGTCAGGGTGGGACATGCACAGGATCCTAGGGCGGCTCTCCGGGAAGGGCGCGCCGTTATCGCGGCCGCCGCCGCCGTCGAGCAGTGGGGGCTGCTCAGGCGGGCGGTTCCTCCACCAGGCCGCAGGCGTACGGGAGTTCGGCGAGTGCGGTGCGGCGACCGGGGTCGGGTTCGGCGGCGGCCAGGTCGGTGAACACGGCGGTCAGGCGCTCGCGTTGGGCCGGCGGGAGGCTGTTCAGCTCTCCGGCGACGTTCTCCAGCAGCCCGACGGCGGTGTCGTCGGCGACCTCGTCGTCCTCGCACTCGTCGAGGAAGCGCAGCAGGTCGGCGAGCACGCCGGCCAGGGCGGGGACCAGCGGGTCGGTGGTGTTCATCGCGGGGTGTCTCCTGAACCTGGGCCGCCGAGGCGGCGGTTGCGGGCGGCCCGGGCGGCCAGGCGTTCGGCGTCCGGGAGTTCGGCGAGTTCGGCCAGCGCGGCGGTGACGGCGGCGCCGAGGCGTTCGCGCAGGTCGGCCGGGTCGGCGCTCTCGGGGACGACCAGGTCGACCAGGCCGGTGGCGGTCAGCTCGGCGGCCGTGATGCCCTGGGCGCGGGCGAGTTGGGGCGCGTGCTCGCCGTCGCGGTGGACGATCGCCGAGGCGCCCTCGGGCGGCAGCGGGGCCAACCAGGCGTGCTGGGCGGCGATCACCCGGTCGGCGGGCAGCAGGGCGAGCGCGCCGCCGCCGCTGCCCTGGCCGAGCAGGACGGCCAGCACGGGGGTGCGCAGCCCGACCAGGGTGGTCAGGCAGTGCGCGATCTCCAGGGCCACGCCGTCGAGTTCGGCCTCGATCGAGAGTTCCGCGCCGGTGGTGTCGACCACGGTGAGCAGCGGCATGCCGAGCTCCTCGGCGATCTGCGTCTGGCGCCGGACGGCCCGCAGATCGGCTGCGGTGAACGGGAGTTGGGGCTGGTCCGGGCCCTGGCGCTGCTGGGCGACGACCATCACGGGGCGTCCACCGATCAGCGCCAGGGCCCGGACCAGTGCGCTGTCGCCGTCCAGCGGGAGGAGCGACTCGGCGGTGTGGTGCAGGAGTTCGAGCGCGGACAGCCGGTCGGGGCGGCGGCTGAGCAGCACCGACTCCCAGGCGTCCGGGACTTCGGGGGCCGCGGAAACCCCGGCGGCGGAAACCCCGGCGGCGGGCGCGGGTGCGGCGACGGGTGCGGGTGCGGGAACGGGGGCGGTCGGACGGGCGGTCGGGCGGGCGGTGAGGACGGTGAGGGCGCGGGCCAGGAAGGCGCGCAGCCGTTCGGGCGGGACGATCGCGTCCAGCCGGCCGTGCGCGGCCAGCGTCTCGGCGCGCTGGACGGCGGGCGGCAGCGGCTCGCCGCGCAGTTCCTCGTACACCCGGGGGCCGAGGAAGCCGAGCCGGGCGCCCGGTTCGGCCAGCACCAGGTGGCCGAGGGTGCCCCAGGAGGCGAACACCCCGCCCATGGTGGGGTTGCGCAGGTAGGTCAGGTAGGGCAGACCCGCGCTGCGGTGGGCGTGGACGGCGGCGGTGACCCGGACCATGCACAGGAACGCGGCCGAACCCTCCTGCATCCGGGTGCCGCCGGAGACCGGCAGGGCGAGCAGCGGCAGGCGTTCGGCGGTGGCGCGCTCCACGGCGCGGGTGATCCGTTCGGCGGTGGCCACGCCGATCGAGCCACCGAGGAAGGCGAACTCGCAGGCGACCAGCGCGATCGGGCGCCCGTCCAGCAAGGCGCGTCCGGTCAGCACGGCCTCGTCCAGGCCGGTGCGCTCGCGGGCCCGGGCCAGCGCGTCCCGGTAGCCGGGGTCGGCGTGCTCGGCGGTGACCGGCTCGTCCCAGCTGCGGAAGGTGCCGGGATCGACCAGCAGGTCGAGGAGTTGGCGTGCCGTCACCAGAGCCTCCGTCGGAAGGGGAGCGGGGGAGCGGGGGAGCGGGGAGCGGGGGAGCGGGGGGAGCGGGAAGGGTGCGGCCCCGGTCGCGGGGAGAACGGCCGGGCGTCACCCGAGGCTAGCGGGGCGGTACGGCCGTCGGCCGGTGCGCCGCACGGGGGTGAGCAGGATCACCGGTGCCCGGTGCCCGGTGCCCGGTGCCCGGTACGGCGGGAGTGCGGTGGAGGCGCGGCGGAGCGTGACGCAGCAGACAGCGGCGTAATTGGTATCCAAGATGCGCAATTGGCTAGAGTCGGGCCCGTGAGGCTGACCAAGAGCACCGACATCGCGCTGCGCATCGCCATGCGCCTGGCGGTGCTGGACGAGGACCAGACCCCGACCACCCGCGAGGTGGCCGAGGCGGTCGGTGTCCCCTACCACCACGCGGCGAAGGTGGTCAGCCGCCTCCAGCACCTCGGCGTCGTCGAGGCCCGGCGCGGCCGCGGCGGAGGGCTCGCCCTGACCGCCGCCGGGCGCACCGGATCGCTCGGGCGGATCGTCCGGGAGCTGGAGGGCGTCGGCGACGTGGTCGGCTGCGAGGACGAGCCGCCCTGCCCGCTGCGCCACTCCTGCCGCCTGCGCGGGGCGCTGCGCCGGGCGCAGGAGGCGTTCTACGCCTCGCTCGACCCGCTGACCGTGGACGACCTGGTCGGCGGCGAGGGCGGCGAGGGCGGAGCGGGAGGGTCGGGCGAGTCCGGCGGTCCGGTCCTGCTCGGCCTGCCGAGCCTGCCCGCTCCGTCCGGCCCGCTCAGCCCGCTCGATCCGCTCGGTCCGTCCGGCCCGCCGGGGCCGGGGCCGTTCGGCCCTTCCGCGTAGCCGTCCGCCCGACGAGCATCGGGGTGGGCGCCGGCGAGCGGCGGGCCCGGTGGCGGGCAGGTCCAACAAGAGCGGGTCCAGCAACAGCAGGTCCAGCAACGGCAAGTCCAGCAGCAGCAAGTCCAGCAGTAGGTTTTCCACACCGTTAAATGCGCATCTTGGATGCGAGTTTGGAGTTTCGGATGCTGTCCGAGAAGTCCGCGGAGACCGTGCGCGCCACCCTCCCCGCAGTGGGTGCGGCGATCGGGGAGATCACCGGCTCGTTCTACGAGCGGCTCTTCGCGGCCCACCCCGAACTGCTGCGCGACCTGTTCAACCGGGGCAACCAGGCCGACGGCAGCCAGCGCCAGGCGCTGGCCGGCTCGATAGCCGCCTTCGCCACCGCCCTGGTCGAGCACCCCGACCAGCGCCCGGACGCCATGCTCGCCCGGATCGCCCACAAGCACGCCTCGCTCGGCATCGCCCCCGAGCAGTACCAGGTGGTCCACACCCACCTGTTCGCGGCCATCGTGGAGGTGCTCGGCGACGCCGTCACCCCCGAGGTCGCCGCCGCCTGGGACGAGGTGTACTGGCTGATGGCCAACGCGCTGATCGCCATCGAGGCCCGCCTGTACGAGGAGAGCGGCACCCGCGGCGAGCGCCGCCCCTACACGGTGGTCGCCCGCACCGCCGAGACCGCCGACGTGGCGACCTTCCTGCTGCGCCCCGCCGACGGCGGCCCCGTCCCGGCGCACAAGCCCGGCCAGTACGTCTCGGTGCAGGTCGAACTCCCCGACGGCGCCCACCAGATCCGCCAGTACAGCCTGTCCGGCCGGCCCGAGGGCGGCCTGCGGATCACCGTCAAGAAGGTGGCCGGCGACCCGGCCGGCGAGGTCTCCAACCACCTGCACCAGCACGTCGACGAGGGCGCCACCCTGCTGGTCAGCGCCCCGTTCGGCGACGTGCAACTGGCCGACGGTGACCGGCCGGTGGTGCTCGCCTCGGCCGGCATCGGCTGCACCCCGATCGTCGGCATGCTCACCCACCTCGCCGAGACCGGCGCCGCCCGCAAGGTGATCGCGGTGCACGGCGACCGGCAGGAGTCCGCGCACGCCTTCCGGGACGAGTTCGCCCAGCTGGTCGACAAGCTCCCCGGTGGCGAGGCGCACGTCTGGTACGAGCGCCCCGAGGGAGAGTGGCCCGCCGGACGCACCGGCCTGGTCGACCTGACCGCGCTGGACGTCCCCGCCGACGCCGTCGCCTACCTGTGCGGCCCGCTGCCGTTCATGCGCGCCGTCCGCACCCAGCTGCTCGCCGCGGGCGTGCCCGCCGCCGACATCCACTACGAGGTCTTCGGCCCCGACATGTGGCTCGGCCAGGGCTGACCGCCGGACCGAGGACGTCAACTGCCGCGCGGGAAGCGGTGGATGACGTCCTCGGGCCCGGCCCCCGGAGCAGGGGGAGCCGCTCCGGGGGCCGGGCTCCGCGCCGTGCGCGTCACCGCGTCACAGCGCGGCCGTGATCGCGTCCCACAGCGCGACCCGGGCCCGCAGCGCGGCGCGGACCGTCGCCCCGCACTCCTCCCAGCGCTCGGCGTCGTCGCCGCACAGGTCGATCAGCATCTGCATCGCCATCGGGGTGTGCTGCTCGCCGTCCACCTCGATGTGCCGGGCCAGGTAGTCCTTGAAGACGCCCAACCTGCCCTCGGCGTCGTCGATCCGGACCACCTGCTCGAACATCTCCGGGATCAGGTCCTCCCGGCCGAACGCGAACGCCGCGGCCTGGCAGTGCACCGGCGCGTCCTCGATGATCGAGAAGGTGACGGCGGTGAACGCGGCCGCCGCCTCCGGGATCCCGGCCTCCTTCGCGGCCTGCGCGACCGGCAGGCCGGAGCGCAGCGCGGCCAGGAACGCCTCGACCGGGGCGGTGTCGGCGCCCGCCCGGGCCATGCCGTCCAGGTACAGCTCGAAGTGGCTGGTGTAGCCCTCGCCGAGCTCGTCGCTCTCCTCGACCAGCACGATCTCGTTGATCAGGCGGCGGCTCGCGGTCGGACCGTCCGGCAGCCAGGGCAGGCTCACGCAAGTGAGCTGCCGCTGCAGGCACTTGAGCAGGGACATGAAGTCCCAGACGGCGAACACGTGGGTCTGCTGGAAGGTCCGCACCTTCTCCAGGCTGTCCAGCGACAGGTACATCGGGTGGGAGACCACCTCGCGGCGGACCTCCTCGATCGACTCGCGCAGGGCGGTCAGGCCGGGGTGGCTGCGGTCCCAGTGGTAGCGGTCGCTCATGACTGCTCTCCTCGTGTGCTGTGGCAGGGTGGGGCGGGTGGACACTACGCGGGGTGGACGCAGCGGTGGTACGTCTCGGAGAGTGACTGCCCGAAGAGGCAGTCACTTCGAGGCGGCTACTTCAGGACGGCCCGGACCGCGTCCCGCAGCTGCTCGGCGCTCGGCTGCAGGGCCCGGTCCAGGGCCAGGGCGAACGGCAGTACCGCGCCGTCCGGGCGGGTGACCCGGCGGGGCGGGGCGAGCAGGCGGCACTCCTCGGCGGCGACGGCCAGCACCTCGGCGGCGAAACCGGCGAAGCGGTTGGAGTCGTCGGCCACCACCAGCCGGCCGGTGCGGTGCAGCGAATCCACCAGGGCCGCCCGGTCCAGCGGGTACAGGGTGCGCGGATCGAGCACCTCCACCGACACCTCGTCCGCCAACTCCTCGGCCACCGCCAGGGCTTGGTGCACCAGGTGGCCGACCGCGACCACCGTCACGTCGGTGCCCGCGCGGTGGATCCGGGCCTCGCCGAGCGGCACCGGGACGAGCGGCGCCGTCACGTCCTCGCGCACCCCCAGCGCGCCCGCCGGGGCGAACAGCACCACCGGGTCGTCGTCCCGGATCGCCGAACTCAGCAGCCCGTACGCGTCGGTGGGCGTCGCGGGCGCCAGCGTCTTGATGCCGACGTGCGCGAACAGGCCGTACGGGTGGTCGGAGTGCTGGCCCGCCCAGCCGCTGCGGGAACCCGAACCCGGCACCACCACGGTCAGCGGCACCCGGGCCTGGCCGCCCGTCATCAGCGAGAACTTGTGTGCCTGGTTGGCGAGTTGCTCGAACACCAGGAACAGCAGCGACGGGATCTGCAACTCGACCACCGGACGCATCCCGGTCAGCGCCGCCCCGATGCCGGCCGAGGTGAACGCCTGCTCGGACAGCGGCACGTCCACCACCCGCTCGGCGCCGAAGCGCTGCTGCAGGCCCAGCGTCAGCCCGGCCAGGCCCGCGCCGACGTCCTCGCCGAACACGCAGACCGCCGGATCCGCCGCCAGCGCGTCCGCCAGCGCCCGGTTCATCGCCTTGGCGTACGACAACAGCGTCACAGGGCCGCTCCCGACCGGGGCCGCAGCCCGCTCGCGTACAGGTGGTCAGTGGCCGTCGCCGGATCCGGCTCCGCCGAGGCGAGCGCGAACTCCGCTGCACTGGAAAGGAGTTCGGCGACCTCCAGGTCGATCGCCGCAGCCTCCGGCAGGCCGGTTGCCAGCGGGTCGCGCTCCCGCCAGGACGCCACCTCCTCGGTGGTGCGGTAGGCCAGCTTGAAGCGCCGCTCCATCGTGTGGTGCGCCTCGAACCGGTACGTCAGGCACTCCAGGAACGACGGACCACCGCCCGAACGGGCCCGCTGAACTGCCCGTTCGGCCGCCGCCCGGACCGCCTCCACGTCCATCCCGTCCACCGTCTCGGCCGGGATGCCGAACGCCGCCGCCCGGCCGCACGCCGAACCGCCCACCGCCGCGGCGGCCGGCAGCGTCGTCGCGTAACCGTTGTTCTCGCAGACGAACACCACCGGCGCCCGCCAGATCGAGGCCAGGTTCAACGACTCCAGCAGCACGCCCTGGTTGAGCGCGCCGTCGCCGAAGAACGAGGCCACCACGGTCGGTTCACCGCGCCGCTGCGCCGCCCAGGCCGCGCCGACCGCGATCGGCGCGCCCGCGCCGACGATGCCGTTGGCGCCCAGGATGCCCAACGAGAAGTCCGCGGCGTGCATCGAACCGCCCCGGCCCCCGTTCAACCCGTCCACCCGACCCAGCAGTTCGGCCAGCAGCCGGCCCGGGTCGGCGCCCTTGGCCAGCACGTGGCCGTGCCCGCGGTGGGTGGAGGTCAGCCGGTCGGCCGGGTCGAGCGCGGCGCACACGCCGACCGCCACCGCCTCCTGCCCGCTGTACGGGTGGGTGCCGCCGACCACCAGCCCCGAGCGCACCCACTCCAGGGCCAGTTCCTCGAACGAGCGGATCAGCCGCATCGTCCGGTAGCGGCCCGCCGGGTCCGCCAGGTGCGGCAGGCTCACCGGCCCGACCGCCCGGGCTCCGACCGCCCCGGCTCCGACCGCCACAGCACCGGGCAGAACTCCGGGTCCGCGTAGTCCGGCAGGCCGTTCGCGTCCCGCCGCACCACCGCGTCGTGGTTGTACACCACCGGCGAGCCGTCCGGCCGCAGGAACGGGCGGTACCGGTTCGACCCGTCCTGCAGGTGCAGCGACACCGCCCGGCGCGGCTGCGCGGACCGGTTCGGGCCCGATCCGTGGTACGTCCGGCAGTGGTGGAAGGAGACCTGCCCGCGCGGGATCTCGACCGGCACGGTGTGCACCTCGGTCCCGTTGAACTCGGCGTTCTCGTGCAGCAGTTGCTCCAGCTCCGAGCGGTCCCGAGCGGCGAAGTGCCGGGTCGAGTCGTCGCCGCCCGGCCGCTCCTCCCAGCGGTGGCTGCCGTCCACCATGGTGATGGTGCCCATCTCCTCGGTGCAGTCGTGGAACGGCAGGAACGCCGTCAGCATCCGCTGCGAGGTGGAGGTCTGCCAGTAGTGCTTGTCGAAGTGCCACGGCACCACGTTGCTCGGCTCGCCCGGCACCGGCGGCTTGTAGATCAGCGTCGACTGGAACAGCCGGATCTCCTCGGCCTGCGCGAGGCGGGCCGCGACCGCGCCCAGCAGCGGCTTGCGCAGGATCCGGCCGATCTCCCCGTGCTCGTAGTGCACGTAGTCGTTGTGCCGCTGCACCGGCCCGTCCGCGGGCTGCCAGGACGCCAGATGCGGCGGCCGGGCCGGGAGTCCGCGGTCCCGCTCGCCCGCGTAGTAGCGCTCGGTGGCGGCCTGCAGGGCGTCCAGTTCGGCGTCGGAGAACAGCCGCCGGGACAGGTACCAGCCGCGCTCCGCGTACTGCAGCACCTCCTCGACGCTCGGCAGCAGCGCCGCCTCCTCCTCGGTCAACGCGAACTGCTCGATGGCGCTGGTCACTTCCCTCTCCCCTCTGCTCAGCTGTCCGCGGTGGCGCGCTCGCGCTCCACCGCCTCGTACAGGGCCTTGATGTTCGCGGTGCCGAAGCTGCCCGCGCCGCGCCGCTCCACCAGCTCCAGGAAGAAGGTCCGGCGCGGATGGGTGGAACGGGCGAAGATCTGGAACAGCTCGCCGCCGTGGTCCCGGTCCACCAGCACGTGGGTGTCCCGCAGTTCGGCCACCGGGATGGCGGTCGGCCCGAGCCGCGACTCCAACTGCTCGTAGTAGGCGCCCGGCGTGCTCAGGAACGCCACCCCGCGCGCCGCCAGCTCCCGCACCGCGGCGGTGATCGACCCCGTCGCGTACGCCAGGTGCTGGACGCCCGCGCCGCCGTGCGACTCCAGGAAACCGTCGATCTGGCCGGCGGCCCGCGAGGTGTCCGGCTCCAGCAGGGTGAAGGTGACCGTCCCGCACGGGCTCTGCACCACCCGGGAGTCCATCGCCTGGTCGCCGACCTCCACGTACTCCCGGAAGACCTCCCGGAAGCCCAGCCCGCGCACCGCCCACTCCACCGCGGGTTCCAACTGCCCGCCCGGCACCACCACCGCCACGTGGTCCAGCGACAACAGCGCTCCCTCGCCCGGAAGTTCACCCGCCGGCAGCAGGTCCTCCGCGCCGACGAAGCGCAGCGCCAGATCACCGAAGCCAAAGACCGTGCCCGCCCCGTCCGGGCAGCCGCCGCCCGCGTCCCGCGCCCGCTCGGCCGCCGCGGCCGCCGCCACCGCGTCGGCGTGCCGCAGCGCGATCACCGCGACGCCGTCGCCGTGCCGCCGGACCCAGGCCGCGACCGGGTGCTCGGCCTCCACCGCGGAGGTCAGCAGCACCCGGATCGAACCCTGGTGCGCCACCACCCGGGTGGTGCCCGGCGCGGCCCCGGCCGGCTCGCTCAGCGTGAAGCCCCAGTCGTCGCGCAGCCGCGCGGCGTACTTGTGGGCGTCCTCCACGTACAGTTCGGTGTACGCGATGCCCGGCACGGTCATGAGGTCCCTCCGAGGTGCTTGGCCGTGATGCTCGGCGGCCCGAACAGCAGGCTCAGGTTGTGGCCGCCGAACGCGATCGAGTTGGACAGGGCGTGGCGCACGGCGCCGTGCTCGGCCGCGCCGCGGACGTGCCGCAACACGCAGCTCCCGTCCGGCTGTTCGAGGTTGCGGGTGGGCGGGATCACGCCCTCGGCGACGGCCAGCGCCGACACCGCCGCCTCCACCGCCCCCGAGGCGCCCAGCAGGTGGCCGGTCGCGCCCTTGGTCGAGCTGACCCACGGGTCGTGCGCGCCGAACACCTCGCGCAGCGCCGCCGCCTCCGCCCGGTCGCCCAGCCTGGTGCCGGTGCCGTGGGCGTTGACGTAGTCCACGGCGGACGGCTCCAGGCCCGCCGAGCGCAGCGCGGCCCGCATCGCGGAGACCGCGCCCGCGCCGTCCGGGCGCGGCATGGTCGGGTGGTGGGCGTCGGTGGCCGCACCCCAGCCGGCCAGCGACGCGTAGCCGCCGGCGCCGCGGGCCTCGGCGTGCGCGACGCTCTCCAGCACCAGGACGGCGCTGCCCTCGCCCAGCACGAAGCCGTTGCGGCGGGCGTCGAACGGCCGGGACGCCTGCGTCGGGTCGTCCCAACCGGCGGCCAGCGCACGGGAGTTGTCGAAGGCGGCGGAGATCGTCGGGTGCAGCGGGGCCTCCGCGCCGCCGCACACCACCACGTCCGCCTCGCCGCCGCGGATCAGCCGCAGCCCCTCGGCGATCGCCTGGGCGCCCGCCGCGCAGGCGGTGATCACGGCGGAGCTGTAGCCGCGGATGCCGTGCGTGATGGCGATCCGGGCGGCCGCCATGTTGGAGAGCATGCCCGGCAGCAGGTACGGGCTGACCGCGGCCCGGCCGCGCTCTCGCCGCCCGACGGCCTGCGACTCGTAGCTCTCCAGCCCGCCGCCGCCGGTGCCCAGCACCACCGCGACCCGCTCCGGGTCGGTGTCCTGACGGATCGTCAGCTTCGCGTCCGCGAGGGCGTCCGCGGCGGCGGCCAGGGCGAGCAGCAGGTACCGGTCGGCGACCCGGGTCTCGGTCGGCGGCAGCACCTCGGTGGCCGGGACGTGCGGGGCGATGCCCGCCACCCTCAGCCACCCCGCCGCCGGGTGGTCCTCCGGCGGGGCGCTCAGCCCGGAACGGCCGGCCGCCAGCGCGGCGAACACCTCCGGGACGGCGCGGCCCAGCGGCGTCACCCAGCCGATGCCGGTGACCTGCGCGGCGACCGTGTTCATCGGGCCTCGGCTGCGGAGGCGGCCGCGGCGTGCTCGGCCAGGTGGCGCTGGCGCAGCAGCACCTTGCGGACCTTGCCGGTCGGCCCGAGCGGGATCCGCCCGTCCGGGACGGCCAGCACGGTGCGGACCACGGCGGCCACGTGCGGCTCCAGCGCGGCGAGCACCTCGGCGGTGCGGTCGGCGTCCTGGTCGGCGGCCGGGTCGAGCTGCAGCAGCACGTCGGCGACGGTCCGCCCGCCGGCGCGGAAGGCGACCACGGTGCAGTCGTGCACGTCCGGGCAGGCGGCCAGGACGCGCTCCTCGCTGGCGGCGGTGTGCAGGCGGCGGCCGTCGCCGAGGTCGACGGTGTCGACGGCGCGGTCCACGTGGTAGTAGTAGCCGTCCTCGTCCCGGTACATCAGGTCGCCGGTGAGGAAGTAGTCCCGCACCCGGGTGCGGTGGGTGGTGACCGAGTCGTTCCAGTAGCCGGGCGACAGGGTGGGGGAGCGGGTGCCCAGCTCGCCGACCTCGCCCGGGCCGAGCTCGTTGCCGTCCGGGTCGAGGACCGCGCAGTCGACGAAGGCGTGCGGGCGGCCCACGCAGCGGTCGTAGCGCTCGGAGTCGACGGTGTGGGTGATGTGGAAGTGCGAGTGGCCCATCTCGGACGAGCCCAGGCCGTCGATGAACACCGACCCGGGGGTGCGGATCCGGCCCTGCCGGGTGGCGGTCACCCGGGACCCCTGGGCGACCAGGCGGCGGATGTGCGCCTCGTGCGCGCAGTCGCCGGTGTTCCACCACAGGCCGACCGAGGACAGGTCGCGGGCGGCGAGGTCCTGCCGGGCCAGGTCCGCCCAGGTGGTGGCGAAGCCGTACACGCCCTGCGGCCGCCAGCCCTCGATCGCGTCCAGCACGGCCGGGCCGGTCTGCCGGGAGATCAGGTAGAGCTGGGCGTCGAAGCTGAGCGCCAGGTTGACCGCGATCAGCGTCGCGGCGTGCGCGGCCGGCAGCGCGCTCAGCACCCGGTCGATGCCCTGCGGGCGGGGCAGCAGCAGGCGGTGGCGGATCGCCGCGTACAGGCTCTGGTGCGAGTGCAGCACCGCCTTGGGCAGGCCGGTGGTGCCCGAGGAGTGGGTGATCGCCACCGGATCGGTGGGCCAGTACCGGTACGGGGCGGGCGCCGACTCCGGTTCGCCGTCGGCGAGTTCGGCGGTGTCGGCGAGCAGCGGCGCACCGCAGTCGAGGCCGGCCAGGGCCTTGGCGTGCGCGGTGTCGGCGAGCAGCCCGGTCGCGTTCAGCCGGCGCAGGTAGCGGGCCGAAGTGTCCGCGTCCAGCGCCGGGTTGAGCAGGGCCGGGATCGCGCCGAGCCGGGTCAGCGCCAGGAAGGACAGCACCTGGTCGCCGGGACGGCGGGAAGCGGGCCGCGGCGGCCGTCGAGGCGGTGCAGCCGGTCGGCGAGGCGGTGCAGGTGGTGGCGGGTGCGGTCGACGTGGTGG
>NZ_JBSGET010000034.1:0-61600 GCF_053603035.1 Kitasatospora sp. NPDC004272
AGCGGGCGGCGGGCCCGGCGGCGGACGCCCCCGGCAAGGGCGACACCGCGCCCGGGGCCGGCGACACGGCGGGCACGACGGGCGCCGCGGGCGCCCCGGGGACGGACGGCGGGCCGGCGGCGACCGACCGTCGGATCGCCTACCAGGCGCAGCTGACCGTGCAGGTCGACTCGGTGGACGGGGCCCGCACCGAGGCCGTCGACCTGGTCACCGGGGCGGGCGGGTACGTCGCCGGGGAGGAGCTGCGCGGCGGCAAGGGCGACGACGTGCGGTCCACCCTGACCCTCAAGGTCCCGTCCGCGTCCTACCAGGGCACCCTGGACGGGCTGGCCGCGCTCGGCAAGCAGCTCAGCCTCACCAGCAAGGCGGACGACCTCACCCAGCAGATCGCCGACGTCGACAGCCGCCTCAAGTCGATGCAGGCCAGCGTGGACCGGGTGCGGGCGCTGATGGCCGACGCGAAGAGCCTGTCCGAGGTGGTGTCGCTGGAGAGCGAACTGACCCGGCGCGAGTCCGACCTGGAGTCCCTCCAGCGCCAGCAGCAGCAGTTGTCCTCCCGGACCTCGCTGTCCACCGTGACCCTGCAACTGGTGACGCCCGCCCGGCCGCACGTCGCGCCGCACGAGGAGCGGACCGGTTTCTGGGGCTCCGTCGCCCACGCCCTCGCGGCCGGCTGGCACGCCCTGGTCGCCCTGGTCCGCGGCCTGTTGATGGCGCTGGCCGCCGTCGCCCCGTTCCTCGTCCTGCTCGCCCCGCTCGCCTGGCTGCTCCGGCGCCGCCTGCGCTCCCGCCGCGCCGGGGCCCCCGCCGTCCCGCCCCGCCCGACGCACGCGCCGGACGCCGACGCGGACACCGGCGCGGACGCGGACGCCGACCAGGGCGCTGGCGGGGGTGCCGACGGCAGGGCGTGACCCGGGTGGCGGCCCGGTCAGTGGGGGGTCGCGTCCGGCCCGTCCCCGTCGGGGCGGGCCGGGGGCCGGGCGGGCGCCTTCCGCTCCGCCTCCGCCTCCCGACGGCGGGCCTCGCTCCGGTCCACCTGGTTGGCGACGAACAGCACGAAGGTCGACACCGGCATGACCAGCCCGGCGAGCGACCAGTCGTCGCCGAAGACCCCCCTGCCGAACATCCACAGGATCCCCGCCAGGCCGAGCAACCGCAGCAGACAGCTCATGACCCCTCCCCCTGAGGCACGGTAGCCAGCCGGGCGCTCGGTGTAAACAGGGCCGCTGCCGCCCCCGGCCGCCTAACTCGCCTCCACCGCACGGCCCTTGGTGGCGCGCAGGGCCGCGAGCGCCGCGCACGGGACGGTGACCAGGGCGCAGAGCAGGGCGGTGCCGGCGAGGGCGGTCCAGGGGAGGACGAACGGGACGGGGGCGCCCGCGCGGTGCAGGGCGGCGTCCATGGTGGCGCGGGTGGTGAGGGTGGCGGCGGTGCCGAGGAGGGCGCCGACCGCCGTGACGAGGAGCGTCTCGGTGGCGACCAGCCGCAGGACGCGGGCCCGGGTGGCGCCGGCCAGGCGGAGCAGGCCGAACTCGCGGCGGCGGTCGGTGGTGGTGGTGAGCGCGGTGTGGGCGAGGGCGATCGCGGTGTAGAGCAGGGCGAGGGCGAGGACGGCGGCGATCCGGCGGATCCGCTGCGGGTCGTCCGCCGGGTGGTGGGCCGCCAGCCAGGCCGCGCGGGTCTCGGCGGCGGCGCCGTGCGTCCGGGCCAGGGCGGTGACCGCTCCGGCGGGGGCGCCCAGGACGTCGATCCGGTCGGTCCGGGCGCCGGGCGCGTTGCGCGGGGTGACGTAGACGGGGTTGCCGCCCGTCCCCTCGCGCAGGACGGCGGCGACCCGCAGTTCGCGCCGGGTGCCGTCGGCGAGCACCACCCGGACCCGGTCGCCGACCCGCGGGTCCCCCCACTCCGCGGCGATCAGCACGCTGTCGTCGTCGAGCGCCGCGGGGTCGCCGGCCGCGACGGGCAGCCGGGTGGTGGCGGTCAGCGCGGCCGGGTCGGCGACGGCCCGGCCCTCGGCGCGGACGGCCGTCCCGTCGGCCTCGACGACCGCGAGCGGGGTCGCGGCGCTCGGCGAGACGACCGCCCCGGGCAGTGCCCGCAGCGCGGCGGTCAGCCGGTCGGCGCCGTCGGCACCGGGGGTGAGCAGCAGTTCGGCGGCGGTGCGGGTGCGGGCTTCGGCGGCGCGGGCCGCGGCGACGGTGGCGGGGGCGCCGACCAGGGTGCCGGCCAGGGCGGTGGCGAGCAGGACGGGGGCGGCGGTGGCGCCGGTGCGGCGCAGGCCGCCGAGCGCGGCGGCCCGGACCAGCCGGGGCGGCCGGACGGCGGGGCCGGTGAGCAGGCGCAGCAGCGGGCGGGCCAGCGCGGGGGCGAGCAGCGCGGTGGCGGCGATCAGCAGCATCGGCTGCAGGGTGTAGGTCTTGCGGTGCAGCAGTTCGGCGGGGTCGCCGACCAGCGCGGCGGTCACCACGGCGGCGTACCCGGCGAGCAGCGCGAGGGCGGCCAGCCGGCGGCCGGCGGTCATCACCCCCCGGTCGACGTCGGCCTCGCGGAGCGCTTCGAGCGGGCGGACCCGGCCGGCCCGCCGGGCGGCGACGGCGGTGCCCGCGAGGGCGATCAGCGGGCCGGTGCAGAACGCGGTGGCCGACGGCCAGCCGGGGGTGCCGGTCCGGAAGCCGGCCGGGGCGAGGCCGGCGGCGCCGAGCGCGTGCGCCAGGGCGGGGGCGGCGGCCCGGCCGAGCGCGCAGCCGGTGGCGGCGGCGAGCAGGCCGAGCAGCCCGGACTCCAGCAGGACGGTGCGGGTGAGCTGGCCGCGGGTGGCGCCGGCCAGGCGGAGCAGGCCGAACTCGCGGCGGCGCCGGGCGATCCCGTAGGAGGCGGTGGAGGCGACCACGAACCCGGCGGTGAACAGGCTGACCCCGCAGGTGGTGCCGAGTTGGGCGATCAGCGCGGTGCGGTCCTCGCCGGGCGGCAGGCCGGCGGCCGCGGCGAGGCCGGACAGGGTGGCGGCGATCAGCGCGACGCCGAGGGCGAGCGCGGTGAACGCCCCGAGCAGGGCGGTCCGTCCGGCGTGCGGGGAGCGCACGGCGATCCTGGTCAGTGCGGTCGTCATGGGCTCCAGCCAAGCGGCGGGCGGCCGCCCGCACATTGACGCCAGGTCCACCCCGAAGAGTGGAGACAGCCCTACCGACAGCGGCCCGGGCGGGCTCCTAGGGTGGGACCGTCTCGTGGAGGGAGGTGCCGGGTGTCCGGCTGCTGGCGGGCGCTGCGGCGCCCGGGGTTCCTGCTGACGGCCTGGCCGTGGCGTTCGGCGGCGTACCTGCTGGCCTGCGGGCTGTCGGGGGCGGTGCTGTGCGCGGTGCTGCTGCTGTGGGCGGCGGTCGGCGGGGTGCTGTCGGTGCTGCTGGTGGGGGTGCCGCTGCTGGCGGCGCTGCCGCTGGCGGGGCTGGTGTCCGGGGCGTGGGAGCGGCGGCTGGCCCGCTGGATGGGCGGGCCGCCGGTGCCCGATCCGCACCGGGTGCCCGACGGTCCGGGCCCGCGGGCCTGGCTGCGCGCCCGGTACGCCGAGGCGGCGACCTGGCGGGAGGCCGGCGGGGCGGCGCTGTCGGCGTTCCTGCTCTGGCCGCTGGAGCTCTCGGTGGTGGCGGGGGCGCTGCTGCTGCCCGCCTGGCTGGTGACGACGCCGCTCCAACTGGCCCTGGACGGCGAGCAGGTGAACGTGCTGAAGGTCTGGCAGCTGCACGCCGCGGGCCCGGCCTGGGCGGTGGCGGCGGCGGGCGCGGCGCTGCTGGCCCTGGCCGGGTACCCGCTGACGGTCGCGGCGGGCGCCCGGGCCGCGCTGGCCCGGCTGCTGGCGGGCGGTCAGGAGCGGGTCGGCGAGCTGGTCCGCTCCCGGGCCCGGCTGGTGGACGCGTTCGAGGCCGAGCGCCGCCGAATAGAGCGGGACCTGCACGACGGCGCGCAGCAGCGGCTGGTCGCCCTGTCGATGTCGCTGGGCCTGGCCCGGCTGGACGCGCCACCGGGCGGTCCGCTGGCCCACCGGCTGGCCGCGGCGCACGCCGAGGCGGACGCGGCGCTGGCCGAGCTGCGCGAGCTGGTGCACGGCATCCACCCCCGGGTGCTCGCCGACCGCGGCCTGCCGGACGCCTGCGCCGACCTGGCGGACCGCTCGGTGCTGCCCGTCGCGGTGGACGTCTCGCTCCCGGGCCGGCTGCCGGCGGCCGTCGAGTCGGCGGGCTACTTCGCGGTCGCCGAGGCGCTGGCGAACGCGGCCCGGCACGGCGGCGGGTCGACGGCCCGGGTGCACGGCCGCTGGTCCGCCGGCCGCCTGCGGCTCGACGTCGCGGACGACGGCACCGGCGGCGCCGACCCCGCCCGCGGCACCGGGCTGACGGGGCTGGCCGACCGGGTCGCGGTGGTGGGCGGCAGACTGTCCGTCAGCAGCCCGCCGGGCGGCCCGACCCTGCTGCGTGTGGAGATCCCGTGCACCCCGACGACCGACGACCGCTCCGCCTCGTCCTCGCCGAGGACTCCGTCCTCCTCCGGGAGGGCCTGATCGGCCTGCTGGAGCGCTTCGGCCACTCCGTCGCGGCGGCGGTCGGCGACGCGGACGCCCTGCTCGCGGCGGTCGCCGAGCACCGCCCCGACCTGGTCCTGACCGACGTCCGGATGCCCCCCGGCCTCGCCGACGAGGGCCTGCGCGCCGCGCTGCGGCTGCGCGCCGAGGAGCCGGCCCGGCCGGTCCTGGTCCTCAGCCAGTACGTGCAGCGCTCCTAC
Source organism: Kitasatospora sp. NPDC004272 (assembly GCF_053603035.1). Lineage (NCBI taxonomy): Bacteria > Bacillati > Actinomycetota > Actinomycetes > Kitasatosporales > Streptomycetaceae > Kitasatospora > Kitasatospora sp. NPDC004272. Next base: position 4,774 of record NZ_JBSGET010000034.1, read on the forward strand.
GCGGCCGACCTGCTGGCCAGCGGCGACGGCTCGGGCGTCGGCTACCTGCTCAAGGACCGGGTCGGCCACGTCGAGGAGTTCCTGGCCGCGGTCGACACCGTCGCCGCGGGCGGCACGGTGGTCGACCCCGAGGTGGTCCGCCGCCTGCTGACCCGCCGCCGCGACCCGCTGCAACGGCTCACCCCCCGCGAGCGCGAGGTCCTCGAACTCATGGCCCGGGGCTGCTCGAACGCGGAGATCTGCCGCCGCCTGACGGTCTCGGAGGCCGCGACCTCCAAGCACATCGGCAGCATCCTGCTCAAACTCGACCTGCCCCCCGCCGAGGACACCCACCGCCGCGTCCTGGCCGTCCTCGCCCACCTCGGCGCGGACGAATAGAGCAGTACGAACGGCGGGATGCGCGATCAGGGGCCCGGGGAACGGCGGGGCCGTGCTGCTGACGGCCGGAGCCCATCGGAGTGTCCGTGCTGCTGCGTTTCTCGAACAGAACCGGAAGCCGATGCGCGCTCCGGCAGTGAACCGTCAGCGGACTGGGCCTCGCCGTTCCCCGAGCCCCTGGAGGTGCTCTCCGAAGAGCCCTACCTCGCGCTCGCCTCGTGGACGAAGGCGACCAGCCGGGTGAGCGCGTCCGGGTCCATGGTGGGCATGACGCCGTGGCCGAGGTTGAAGATGTGGTGGCTGCCGCCCAGGGCCTGGGCCGCGTGCAGGACTTCGCGGGCCTTGGTCTCGACGACGTGGGTGGGGGCGTAGAGGACGGCGGGGTCGAGGTTGCCCTGCAGGCCCTTGCCGGGACCGACCCGGTTGGCGGCCTCGTCGAGCGGGACGCGCCAGTCGACGCCGACGATGTCCGCGCCGGCCTGGCCCATCAGGCCGAGCAGTTCGCCGGTGTTGACGCCGAAGTGGATCCGCGGGACGCCGTAGGGCTCGACCGCGTCGAAGACCTTCGCGCTGGCGGGCATCACGGAGCGGCGGTACTCGTCGGGAGCGAGCGCGCCCGCCCAGGAGTCGAAGAGCTGGACCGCCGAGGCGCCCGCCTCGATCTGGATCTTCAGGAAGGCGGAGGTGATCTGCGCGAGCCGGTCGACGAGCTCGGCCCACAGCTCCGGCTCGCCGTACATCATCGCCTTGGTGTTCTCGTACGACTTCGAGGGGCCGCCCTCGATCAGGTAGCTGGCCAGCGTGAAGGGCGCGCCGGCGAAGCCGATCAGCGGGGTGGCGCCGAGTTCGGCGACCAGCAGGCCGACCGCCTCGGTGATGTAGGGCATGTCGTCGGGTTCGAGCGGGCGCAGCCGCTGGAGGTCCGCCCGGGTGCGGATCGGGTCGGCGATGACCGGGCCGACGCCGCCCTTGATCTCGACGTCGATGCCGACGGCCTTGAGCGGGACGACGATGTCGGAGAAGAAGATGGCCGCGTCGACCTTGTGCCGGCGCACCGGCTGCAGGGTGATCTCCTGGACCAGGTCGGGCCGCATGCAGGCGTCGAGCATCGGGACGCCCTCGCGCACCTTGAGGTACTCGGGCAGCGAGCGGCCGGCCTGCCGCATGAACCAGACGGGGGTGTGCGGCACCGGCTCGTTGCGGGCGGCGCGCAGGAAGACGGAGTCGTACGCGGCGCCGCGGGGCCGCTGACCGGACTGGGCTGCGGGGGTCTCACTCACGGGTCACATCCTCGCACGCGGCCGGTGCGCCCCCGTCCGGACGGAGGGCGCGGACCGGCAAAACGGACACCTCGGACGGTGCTCGCACGAGCGGCGGTCGCGACCTGGTCGATTTCCGGGTTTTCGGCACGCCGGAGGTACGAAAGTGCTCGGATTGCGGGTCCGCGCCGCCTAGGCTTCCGGTCATGGCAGCGGTCGGCGGGCAATCCGCGCAGGGTGGAGGAACGGGCAGGGAGTCGGCGCCGATCGAGTTCCGCGACGCGGTCGAGGCGCTGACCGGGGCGCGGTTGCGTCCCGAGGTACGGCTGTCCCCGCAGCCCGCCCCCCGTCGGCTGGCCCCGTACTCCTTCGCGCTCTCCGCCTCGGTCGAGGTGGACGGCGAGGAACTGGCGGACGGCACCCTGGTGCTGCTGCACGACCCGGCCGCGCCGGAGGCGTGGAACGGGGACTTCCGGGTGGTCACCATGACCCGGGCCGAGCTGGAGCCGGAGATGGCGGGCGACCCGCTGCTGTCCGAGGTCGGCTGGACCTGGCTGCTGGACGCGCTGCAGGCGCAGGCCGCCGGGTACGCCGAGCCGTCCGGCACGGTGACCAGGTGCCACTCGCAGTACTTCGGGGCGCTGGCCGAGCGCGGCGCGTCCACCGAGATCGAACTGCGGGCGTCCTGGACTCCGGCCGACCGCCGCTTCGAGCGGCACCTGGCCGCCTGGGCCGACCTGCTGTGCGTGTGCGCGGGGCTGCCGCCGTCCGCGCCGGCGCCGCTGCCGGCCGACGGGCCGGTCGCGCTGGGCGGAGTGGTGCCGATGCCGGCCCGCCGCCGGCCGCGCAACTCGCACTGACCCCGACCGCGCCGCCGGCCCGGCCGGCCCCGGTCCCGTCCGCTCCCCCGGTGGCCGCCGACCCCGTCGGCGGCCACCGGCCGCTGAGCGGCCGTCAGGCGTTCCGGACACCTCAGGGGGACAACCCCGCGCCCCGGGACCGGTGCCACCCGCAGGACTGACGGAGTGTGACTTCCCTGGCACTCTTGGTCAATTACCTGCGCGTTCACGATCGACATGTCGTCGATATCGATCGAACCTGTGCGATTTCCAGGCATGTCGTACCGGTCATCTGCGCGATTTGTCCGTATTGTTACTCACCAGATCGTGATCACCCGCTAAAGCCGGGCACGGTTGATGCCGAAGGTGTCAGTGACCCTTTCCAGACGCGGAACGCTCCGACCGCCCCCTCGGGGTTCGTCCGCCACTCCCCCCGGAGGCCTCAGGTGTCGGTCCTTCTTGAGCACCCCGCAAGCGTGGTCGCCTACCGTCCGACGAAGCCCACCGCCATGGTGGTCATCGCAGATCCCCGGGTCCGGAACACGGTGACCCGGCACCTATGGGCGCTCGGTGTCCGCGACGTCATCGAGGTCTCCTCGATCGCCGAGGCCCGGCCGCGGGTCTCCACCCCGCGCGACATCTGCATCGCGGACGTGCACCTGCCCGACGGTTCCGGCCTGACCGTGCTGGCCGAGACCCGCGCCGCGGGCTGGCCCAACGGCCTGGCGCTGTCCGCCGCCGACGACATCGGCGCGGTCCGCTCGGCGCTGGCCGGCGGCGTCAAGGGCTACGTGGTGACCGGTACCCGCACCAACATGCCGATGCCCGGCCGCCCCGGCCTGCCGATCGGCGCCGGCCTGGCCGGCCGGATGCGCCGCCCCGGCATCCCCGGCCACCACCACCCCGGTGCGCCCGGCCACCACGGCGCCCCCGGCCAGCCCGGTGCCGCCCCCGGCGCCCCGGGTGCGCCCGGCGCGCAGCCGTCCGCCTACCGCGAGCTGTCCGGCCGCGAGGTGGAGGTGCTGCGCCTGGTCGCCGAGGGCCAGTCGAACAAGGCGATCGGCGTGGCGATGGGCCTGTCGGCGCTGACGGTGAAGAGCCACCTGGCGCGCATCGCCCGCAAGCTGGGCACCGGCGACCGGGCCGGCATGGTGGCCGTGGCGCTGCGCACCGGCATCATCCACTGACCCGCATCGTCGCTGGTGGCGGCCCGGAGGAACGTTTCCTCCGGGCCGTCGCCGTGCCCGCCCGGCACCCGCCCCGGGCCCGCCCCGCGGCGGGCCTCCGCGCCGACCGTGACGGCCCGTCAGCGGGACCGCGCACCGCACCGGCGCGGCCCCCGGGCCCCGGACCAACCGGGGCTGGCATATGTCCGAACATCGTCCGACCAGTCAGACAACACTCCCGGCGGCGACACACGACGTACCCTTGGGGGGTGACCGACGCCGTAGCCTCCATCCCCGAAGAGACCGCCCCGGTTCCGCTCCTCGAACCCAGGGACGGACTCCCACCGGTGGTGTCCGACGAAGCGACCCTCGCCGCCGTCGTCGAGTCCCTCCGCGGCGGCACCGGGCCGGTCGCCGTCGACGCCGAGCGCGCCTCCGGCTACCGCTACGGCCAGCGCGCCTACCTGATCCAGCTGCGCCGCCAGGGCGCGGGCACCGCGCTGATCGACCCGATCGCCTGCCCCGACCTGACCGGCCTGAACACCGCGCTCGCCGACGCCGAGTGGGTCGTGCACGCCGCCACCCAGGACCTGCCCTGCCTGTTCGAGGTCGGCATGCACCCGGGCGTGCTCTTCGACACCGAACTGGCCGGCCGGCTCGCCGGGTTCCCCCGGGTCGGCCTCGGCCCGATGACCGAGAACGTGCTGGGCCTGTCGCTGGCCAAGGAGCACTCCGCGGTCGACTGGTCCACCCGCCCGCTGCCCGAGCCCTGGCTGCGCTACGCCGCGCTGGACGTCGAGGTGCTGGTCGACCTGCGGGACGCGCTGGAGGCCGAGCTCGACCGGCAGGGCAAGCTCGACTGGGCCCACCAGGAGTTCGCCGCGCTGGCCGCCGCGCCCCGCCCCGCCCCGCGGGTCGACCCCTGGCGGCGCACTTCCCAGCTGCACAAGGTCCGCCGCCGCCGGCAGCTGGCCGCCGTCCGCGAGATGTGGCTCACCCGGGACCGGATCGCCCGCGAGCGGGACGTCTCCCCCGGCCGGGTGCTGCCCGACGCCGCGATCGTGAACGCCGCGCTCGCCATGCCCGCCAACGCGCCCGCGCTGATCGCCGTCCAGGGCTTCGGGCCCCGGGTCAACCGCCGCCAGCTCGACCAGTGGCTGGCCGCGATCGAGCGCGCCCGGGAGATCCCCGAGGCCGCGCTGCCGCCCGCGACCGCCCCGCACGACGGGCCGCCGCCGCCGCGCGCCTGGGCCGAGAAGGACCCGGTCGCCGCGGCCCGGCTCAGCGGCGCCCGGGCCGCCGTCACCGCCCTCGCCGAACAGCACCACCTCCCGGCGGAGAACCTGATCACCCCGGACCTGGTCCGCCGCGTCGCCTGGGAGCCCCCGGCCGAGCCGGACGCCGAGACCATCGGCCTCGCCCTGCGCGCGCTGGGCGCCCGCGCCTGGCAGACCGAGCTGGTGGGGCCGGCTCTGGAGAAGGCGTTCCGGGAGGCGTCCGCGTAAGCCTGCCGGTGCTCGGCGGAGCGCGCGTGCAGGGGCCCGGCAAGAACGGCGGGAGGCGAAACCAGGGGCTCGGGGAACGGCGAGCCCGTGGCTGCTGACGGTTCACTGCCGTGGCGCGCATCGGCTTCTGGTTCCTGTTACGGCACGCAGCAGCACGGACCTTCGACGGGCTCCGGCCGTCAGCAGCACGGACCCGCCGTTCCCCGGGCCCCTGAATGCGCACCCCGCTGTTCTTGCCGGGCGTTGTTACTCATGGGTAGATTGGTGGGCGTAGCGGCGCCGCTGGTGCGTGCGCTCACTGTCATGTCCCCCTGGGAGGAGAGCCCCCGTGCCTCGTACCGCGAGGGACGTCGTCTTCGTCGACGGCGTCCGCACCCCGTTCGGCAAGGCCGGCCCGAAGGGCATCTACCACGAGACGCGCGCCGACGACCTGGTCGTCAAGTGCATCCGTGAGCTCGTGCGCCGCAACCCGAGCCTGCCCGTCGAGCGGATCGACGAGGTCGCCGTCGCGGCCACCACGCAGATCGGCGACCAGGGCCTGACCATCGGCCGCACCGCCGCGCTGCTCTCCGGCCTGCCGAAGTCCGTCCCGGGCTACGCGATCGACCGGATGTGCGCCGGAGCGATGACGGCGGTCACCACCACCGCGGGCGGCATCGCCTTCGGCGCGTACGACGTCGTGGTCGCCGGTGGCGTCGAGCACATGGGACGGCACCCGATGGGCGAGGGCGTGGACCCGAACCCGCGGTTCGTCTCGGAGAAGCTGGTCGACGAGTCCGCCCTGTTCATGGGCATGACCGCGGAGAACCTGCACGACCGCTTCCCGCACATCACCAAGGAGCGCTGCGACGCGTTCGCGGTGCGCTCGCAGGAGAAGGCCGCCAAGGCGTACGCCAACGGCGACATCCAGCCGGACCTGGTGCCGATCGCGGTCCGCAACACCAACCCCGAGGTCGGCGAGACCGGCTGGGGCCTGGCGACGGTGGACGAGCCGCTGCGCCCGGGCACCACGATGGAGTCGCTGGCGGGCCTGAAGACCCCGTTCCGTCCGCACGGCAACGTCACCGCGGGCAACGCGGCCGGCCTGAACGACGGCGCCACCGCCTCGCTGCTGGCCGCCGAGGACGTGGCCCGCGAACTGGGCCTGCCGGTCAAGATGCGCCTGGTGAGCTACGCGTTCGCGGGCGTCGAGCCCGAGGTGATGGGCATCGGCCCCGTCCCGGCGACCGAGAAGGCGCTGGCCAAGGCCGGCCTGACCATCGACGACATCGGCGCGTTCGAGGTCAACGAGGCCTTCGCGGTGCAGGTGCTGGCGTTCCTGGACCACTACGGCATCGCGGACGACGACGAGCGGGTCAACCCGTACGGCGGCGCCATCGCGTTCGGCCACCCGCTGGCCTCCTCGGGCGTGCGCCTGATGACCCAGCTGGCCCGCCGCTTCGAGCAGCGTCCCGACGTCCGCTACGGCATCACCACCATGTGCATCGGCTTCGGCATGGGCGGCACCGTCATCTGGGAGAACCCCCACTTCGAGGGTGGTAAGTGACCATGAGCACCACTGAACTGCTGCAGCGCGCCGCCGGGCTGTTCCCCGGCGAGGTCGTCACCACCGCGCACGTGCGCCACCTGGACCTGCCGCTGCGGGCCGGCAAGCTGGCGCTGATCACCCTCGACAACGGCTTCGACCACACCAAGCCGACCACCTTCGGCCCCGGCTCGCTGGCCAAGCTCTCCGAGGCGCTGGACCAGGTCGAGGCGGAGGCGGCCGAGGGCAAGGTGGTCGCGGTCGCGATCACCGGCAAGCCGTTCATCTTCGCGGTCGGCGCCGACCTCAAGGGCGTCGAGCTGCTCACCGAGCACGCCGACGCGCTGGCCATCGGCAAGGGCGGCCACGACGTCTTCAAGCGGATCGCCGCGCTGCCCGTCCCGTCCTTCGCGTTCTACAACGGCGCGGCGATGGGCGGCGGCGTCGAGGTCGGCCTGCACTGCACCTACCGCACCGTCAGCGCGGGCGTCCCGGCGTTCTCGCTGCCCGAGGTCTTCCTCGGCCTGGTGCCCGGCTGGGGCGGCTGCACCCTGCTGCCGAACCTGATCGGCCCCGCCAAGGCGGTCAAGGTCATCGTCGAGAACGCGATGGCCCAGAACCGGCAGCTCAAGGGCAAGGACGTGTTCGAGCTCGGCATCGCGGACGCGATCTTCGAGCCGGCCGACTTCCTGGAGCAGTCGCTGCTGTGGGCCGCGAAGGTGCTCACCGGCGGCGTCACCGTCGAGCGCGAGGAGTTCGACCGCGGCAAGGCGTGGGACGACGCCGTGCTGTGGGGCCGCTGGGTCGCCGACGCCAAGGTGCACGGGGCCGCCCCGGCCGCCTACAAGGCGCTGGACATCATCCAGCAGGCCAAGGACGGCGACCTGCAGGCCGGCTTCGACGCCGAGGACGCCGCGCTCGCCGACCTGATCATGAGCGGTGAGCTGCGCGCCGGGCTGTACGCCTTCAACCTGGTGCAGCGCCGCGCCAAGCGGCCGTTCGGCGCGCCGGACAAGTCGCTGGCCCGCCCGGTCTCCAAGGTCGGCGTGGTCGGCGCCGGCCTGATGGCCTCCCAGCTGGCGCTGCTGTTCGCCCGCCGGCTGGAGGTGCCGGTGGTGCTCACCGACATCGACCAGGAGCGGATCGACAAGGGCGTCGGCTACGTCCACGCCGAGATCGACAAGCTGCTCGACAAGGGCCGGATCGGCAAGGACAAGGCCAACAAGCTCAAGGGCCTGGTCTCCGGCCACCTCGACAAGGCCGTCGCGTTCGGCGACGCCGACTTCGTGATCGAGGCCGTCTTCGAGGAGATGGGCGTCAAGCAGAAGGTGTTCGCCGAACTGGAGGCGGTGGTCTCGCCGACCGCCGTGCTGGCCACCAACACCTCCTCGCTGTCGGTCACCGAGATGGCCTCCAAGCTCCAGCACCCGGAGCGCGTGGTCGGCTTCCACTTCTTCAACCCGGTCGCGATCCTCCCGCTGCTGGAGATCGTCCGGGCCGAGCAGACCGACGACGCCTCGCTGGCCACCGCGTTCGGCGTCGCCAAGAAGCTGAAGAAGACCGCGGTGCTCGCCAAGGACGCCCCCGCGTTCGTGGTCAACCGGATCCTGACCCGCTTCATGGGCGAGATCCAGAGCATCATCGACGAGGGCACCCCGTTCGAGACCGTCGAGGCCGCGGTCAAGCCGCTCGGCCTGCCGATGTCCCCGATCGCCCTGCTCGAACTGGTCGGCCCGGCCATCGCCCTGCACGTCTCCGAGACCCTGCACGGTGCCTTCCCGGAGCGGTTCGCCGTCTCCGCGAACCTCGGCAAGGTCGTCGAGGCCGGCAAGCGCGGCTTCTACGTCTGGCAGGACGGCGCCCAGGTCCTCGACCCCGAGGTGCTGGCCCTCCTCACCATCGGCGACAGCGTCCTCACCGAGGAGCAGGTGCGCGCCCGCGCCCTGGAGGCCGTCGCCCAGGAGATCGGCCTGATGCTGGAGGAGGGCGTGGTCGGCGAGGCCCAGGACATCGACCTCTGCATGATCACCGGCGCCGGCTGGCCCTTCCACCTCGGCGGCATCACCCCCTACCTCGACCGCGAGGGCGTCTCCGAGCGCGTCAACGGCAAGAAGTTCCTGGCCCCCGGCCTGGCTTCGGTCCCCGCCTGACGCGACACCGCGAGGCCGCCGGGCGGCACCCGTTCCACTGCGGAAGGGGTGCCGCCCGGCGGCTCTTCTGTATGCTGCCGGCCTTTCCGGACGAGGGGGCGTGGGGCACGTGCTGGTGCCAGGGGCTCGGGGAACGGCGAGGCCCAGGCTACTGGCGGTGCACTGCCGTGGCGCGCGTCTGCTTCCGGTTCTGTTCAAGACACGCAGCAGCACGGACCTTCGATGGGCTCCGGCCGTCAGCAGCATCGACCCGCCGTTCCCCGGGCCCCTGGTGGTGCATGCCCGTCTGCCGACAGTTGCCCGGGCCCCTGATTTCGCCTCTCGCCGTTCTCGGCTACTTGCCCTTGAGGCGGTAGATGACCGTGTCGCCGGTGACGCCGACGACCTCGTAGTAGGTGTCGAGGAGGCTGGCGATCCGCGGGACCTTGTCGGGTTGGTAGGGGGCGGTGCCGGAGTCGTCGACGAAGACACGGGGGAGGCCGTTGGTGGTGATCTCGGTGTCGAAGGTCTGCCAGGCGTCGGAGACGGAGTACTCCTCACCGACCTTCTCGCCGCCCTTGCCGCCGCTGAAGTTGGTGAGGAAGCCGGCGGTGAGGTAGCGGCTGGCGGGGCGGCGGTCGGCGAGCCAGTAGAGCTCGGGGTGCATGCCCCAGACCAGGACGGTGTCCTTGGGGGTGGTCTGGGCGGCGACGGCGGTGGCGACCTCGGTGGTCTGGGTGAGGCGCTGGCCGGGCCAGAAGACGGCGAGGGCGAGGAAGGAGGTGCTGGCGAGGGCGGAGTACGCGGCGACCGGGCGCCAGGGGACGGTGGAGGTGGCGACCGCGCCGACGCCGAGCAGGACCAGCGGGGGCATCAGCTGGAGGTAGTAGTGGCCGAAGAAGTGGAAGCCGACCGAGACGGCGATGGCCGAAGAGAGCAGCCACACCCACAGGTCGGCGGTGGATCCGCGTTCGGGGCCGCGGGCGGGGAGGGGCCGGCGGCGGCGGCGCAGCCACAGGCGGTGGGCGTGGGGCAGCAGGAAGGCGAGGGCGGCGCTCATCAGGATCGCCGAGTTGCCGAGCGCCCGGCCGAGCATCTGCGGCCAGTTGTTGCCGAGTCCGGCGTAGTCGCCGGAGCCGGTGACGACCCAGAACAGGAAGCCCTTGGGCTTGGTGAGGATGGCGGCGACCAGCGCTATCGGCAGGGCGAAGCCAAAGCCGATCTTGGCGAGGGCCTGCGGCCAGGGAACGCCGCGGCGGCGGGTGTCCTGGAGGAGCATCCAGAGCACCGGGAGCATCACGGCGCCGCCGGTCTGCTTGGTGAGCGAGCAGAGGGAGACGGCGATGCCGGCGGCCAGCCAGCGGCGGCGTTCCGCGTAGCGGAAGGCGAGCACCATGGCGGGCAGCATGAAGACTTCGAAGGTGGCGGCCTGGGTGTCCTCCGGGGAGAGGCCGATGGAGACCAGGAGGTAGAGGGCGCCGGCGTAGCGTCCGGCCCGGTCGCCCCAGCGGCCGCGGGCGATGGAGGCGAGCAGGACGGCGGTGGTGAGGTGGGCGCCGATCGCCAGGGCGCGCAGCGGCCAGAGCGAGACGGAGCCGAAGAGGGCGAAGCACGCCTCGTACAGCCAGGGCAGCAGCGGGGGCTTGCGGTCGACGACGGTGTCGTAGAGGACGCCGCCGTCGGCGAGCATCCGGGCCTGGGTGGCCAGGTAGCCCTCGTCGGGGCTCCACACCGGGCGGAGGAAGGACGGGAGGTGGGTGACGGTGGCCAGGACCGCGAGCAGCGGGACCAGTCTGGTCCAGTACCCGGCGCGGACGTGCCCGTGGAGGCGGTCGGCGAAGGCGCGTGGGCGGCTCGTGGCGGTGTTGGACACGGATGACAACCTACCGGGCGCGAACGGGCGGAGGAGCACCAGTCCAGGAATGAGTATGACGGTCCGACAATGGGCGCACCGGCGGGCCGTCGTTGCGGCTCCCGGACGGTGCGCCCACGGAGGTTCCGGAGGATCAGCTCCGGGCGAAGGAGCGGGCGCTGATCAGTGCTTCGATCTTCGCGGCGATCGCCGGGCCGGTGAGCCCGATCTCCGTCATGATCTCGGCGCGCGAGGCGTGGTCGAGGAACTCCTGCGGGATGCCGAAGTCGCGCAGCGGGACGTCCACGTCGGCGTCGCGCAGGGCCTGGGCGATCGCGGAGCCGACGCCGCCGGCCCGGCCGTTGTCCTCGACGGTGACCACCAGGCGGTGCTGGGCGGCCAGGCCGGGCAGCGCGGCGTCCACCGGCTTCACCCAGCGCGGGTCGACGACGGTGCTGGTGACGCCCTGCTCGGCGAGCAGTTCGGCGGCCTCCAGGCAGATCGGGGCCATTGCGCCGACCGAGACGATCAGCACGTCGGCGGCCCGGTCCGCGGAGTCCTGCTCGGGGCGGCGCAGCACGTCCATGCCGCCGACCTTGCCGACGGCGGGCACCGACGGGCCGACGCTGCCCTTGGAGTAGCGGACCACGGTGGGGGCGTCGGCCACCTCGACGGCCTCGCGCAGCTGCAGGCGGACCTGTTCGGCGTCGCGCGGGGCGGCCAGCCGCAGGCCGGGGACGACCTGGAGGATGGACATGTCCCACATGCCGTTGTGCGAGGCGCCGTCGGTGCCGGTGACGCCGGCCCGGTCGAGCACGAAGGTGACGCCGAGCCGGTGCAGGGCGACGTCCATCAGGACCTGGTCGAAGGCCCGGTTCAGGAAGGTCGCGTAGACCGCGACGACCGGGTGCAGGCCGTTGGTGGCCAGGCCGGCGGCGCACACGGCGGCGTGCTGCTCGGCGATGCCGACGTCGAAGATCCGCTCGGGGTACGCCTTGGCGAACGGGGCCAGGCCGACGGGGTGCAGCATCGCGGCGGTGATCGCGACGATGTCGCGGCGCTCGCGGCCGAGCGCGACCATCTCCTCGCCGAACACGGACGTCCAGTCCTTGCCGGAGGTCTTCACCGGCAGGCCGGTGTCGGGGTGGATCACGCCGACCGCGTGGAAGCGGTCCTCGTCGTTGTTCTCGGCGGCGTGGTAGCCGCGGCCCTTCTCGGTGATGCAGTGCACGATGACCGGGCCGCCGAAGCCGCGCGCCTTGGTGAAGGCGGACTCCAGGGCCTGCAGGTCGTGGCCGTCGATCGGGCCGATGTACTTGAGGCCGAGGTCCTCGAACATGCCCTGCGGGGCGATGAAGTCCTTCAGGCCCTTCTTGGCGCCGTGCAGGGTGTCGAACATCGCCTGGCCGACCACGGGGGTGCGCTGCAGGGCGTCCTTGCCCCAGGACAGGAAGCGCTCGTAGCCCTGGGTGGTGCGCAGCGTGGAGAGGTGGTTGGCGAGGCCGCCGATGGTCGGCGAGTAGGAGCGCTCGTTGTCGTTGACGACGATGACGATCGGCAGGTCGCGGCTGTCGGCGATGTTGTTGAGCGCCTCCCAGGCCATGCCGCCGGTGAGCGCGCCGTCGCCGATCACGGCGACCACGGGGCGGTCCTTGTGGCCCTGGATCTTGTTGGCCTTGGCCAGGCCGTCGGCGTAGCCGAGCACCGTGGAGGCGTGCGAGTTCTCGATCACGTCGTGCTCGGACTCGGTGCGCGAGGGGTAGCCGGACAGGCCGCCCTTCATCTTGAGCCGGGAGAAGTCCTGCCGGCCGGTCAGCAACTTGTGGACGTAGCTCTGGTGGCCGGTGTCGAAGAGGATGCGGTCGCGCGGGGAGTCGAAGACCCGGTGCATCGCGAGCGTGAGCTCGACCACGCCGAGGTTGGGGCCGAGGTGGCCGCCGGTCTTGGAGACCTCCTCCACCAGGAAGCCGCGGATCTCCTCGGCGAGCGCCGCCAGCTGCGCGGGCGTGAGTCGATCGAGATCGCGCGGTCCCCGAATGCGGGTCAGCAGGGCCACCCGTTCCTCCTCGTCCAAGTTCTCGCGCCCGCATGGGCCCGGAGGGCGTACGCCCCGCTTGAGTCTAATGTCCATTACCGGCCCGTAGTGCGGCGGGCAACCCGACCAGCTCTTCGGGTGGCCGTGCGCGGAACGCGCCGAACCGCGCGACCGGCCCCTGGTATGGGGGCGCGGGCGCGCGGTTCGGGGTGGGGCCGGGGGTCAGCCGCGGCCGTGGGACTTCTGGGTCCGGCGGGAGACCGAGTCCAGGACCACCGCGGCGAGCAGCACCGCGCCGGTGATCATGTACTGGATGGCCTGCTGGGCGTGGACCATGTCCAGACCGGTGGTGATGGACTGGATGACCAGCGCGCCGAGCAGCGCGGACCAGGTCTTGCCGCGGCCGCCGAAGAGGCTGGTGCCACCGATGACGGCGGCGGCGATGGCGCTCATCAGCACGTTGCCGCTGCCCAGCGCCTTGTCCGCGGAGCCCTGCTGGGAGGCGATGAACAGGCCGCCGAAGCCGGCCAGGCCGGCCGAGATCATGTAGACCGAGATCCGGACCCAGGCGACGTTGATGCCCGCGCGGCGGGCGGCCTCGATGCCGCCGCCGACCGCGAAGATCTGCCGGCCGTAGCCGGTGCGGCGCAGCACGAAGTCGCCGAGCGCGACGACGCCGACCAGGATCACCAGCGGCAGCGGCAGGCCGCTGTCCTGGTTGAGCATGTAGGCGGCGACCAGCACGACGACGCCGATCACGCCGGTGCGCAGCGCGATCTCGCTGAGCGGGCGGGCGGGCAGGCCGGCGGCGGCGCGGCGGCGGGAGTCGAGCAGCTGGCCGCCGGCGAACAGCACGATGGTGACGATCGCGAACAGCCAGGCCCAGATGATGTCGCCGTCGCCCAGGAAGTAGGTGTCCAGGTTGGCGACCACGCCGTCCATCGGGTTGTTGACGGTGCCGAGGGTGCCCAGGACGAGCATCTGCAGGCCGTTCCAGGCCAGCATGCCGGCCAGGGTGACGACGAACGCGGGGACGCCGATCTTGGCGAAGAAGTAGCCGTGCAGGGCGCCGATGGCGACCGCGGAGGCGACCGCCAGCAGGATGGCGAGCCACTCGTTGAGGCCCTGGCGGACCGACAGCACCGAGGTGATGGCGGCGGTGGCGCCGGCCACCGAGCCGAGCGAGAGGTCGATCTCGCCGAGCAGCAGCACGAACACCACGCCGACCGCGATCAGGCCGGGGCCCGCGATCCACTTGGTGATGTTGGTGAGGTTGTCGGCGTTGAGGAAGGAGCCGGTCTTGAACTGGAAGATCGCGGCGATGATGATCAGGCCGATGACCACCGGCAGCGAACCGAGCTCACCGCTGCGGATCTTGCGGGTGAACTCGTCGAAGTACCCGGCCAGGCCCTCCTTGCGGACCAGCAGGCGCGGGTCGATGGCCGGCGGGGCCGTCTCGACGGGAGTCGTGGTGGTGGATTCGGTGCTCACTTGGCTTCCTCCGCGATTCGGGCCTGACGACGTGTCACCGCGTTGTCGGTGGCGCCGGTGATGGCGGAGATGATCTCCTCGTGCGAGGTGCCGGCCACCTCGAAGCTGCCGTTGTTGCGGCCCAGGCGGAGCACCGCGACGGTGTCCGCGACGGCCTTGACGTCGGCCATGTTGTGGCTGATCAGGATCACGCCGAGGCCGCGCTGGCGGAGCCGCTCGACCAGGTCCAGGACCTGGGCGGTCTGCTCGACGCCGAGGGCCGCGGTGGGCTCGTCCAGGATGACGATCTTCGGGTCGCCGACCAGGGCGCGGGCGATCGCGACCACCTGGCGCTGACCGCCGGACAGGCCCGCGATCGGGATGCGGACGCTGGGGATGCGGATCGAGAGGGTGTCGAGGAGTTCGCGCGCGCGCTTCTCCATCGCGACCTCGTCCAGGGTGCCGAAGCGCTTGATCTCGCGGCCGAGGAAGAGGTTGCCGACCACGTCCAGGTTGTCGCAGAGCGCGAGGTCCTGGTAGACGGTGGCGACGCCCAGCTGCTGGGCGTCCTGCGGGCGGTTGATGCTGACCGCCTTGCCCTCCCACTCGATGACGCCCTCGTCGATCGGGTGGACGCCCGCGATGGTCTTCACCAGGGTGGACTTACCGGCACCGTTGTCGCCGACCAGGGCGACGACCTCGCCCGCGTGGACCTCCAAGTGCACGTCGGTGAGCGCCTGGACGGCACCGAAGCGCTTGGAGACCCCGCGCAACGCCAGTACGGGTGCGCCTGTCACGTGAACCAACTCCTTGAGTCCCGTGCCGGACCTGACGTTTCCGGCACGGCCGTCCCGCGTGCCGGGCCGGGCACGCGGGGTAGTGCGTAGTGCTTACTGCTCGGGGGGGTGAAGCGGTGCGGGCGGGGGCTCCCGTGTGGTCAGGGAGCCCCCGCCCGGCGGGTGTTACTGCAGGCCGGCCGCGGTGCAGGCGGCGGCGTAGTCGGCGGTGCAGATGTCCGCGACCTTGTACAGGCCGTCGGCGATCACGGTGTCCTTGATGTTCGCCTTGGTGACGACCTTCGCGTCCAGCAGCTTGGCCGGGATGCTCTTGTCGGTGTCGCTGTCGACGGTCGAGGTGGCGACGGACTTGATGTCCTTGCCCTGCAGCAGGTTGACCGCGAGCTCGGCGGCCGAGTCGGCCAGCGGCTTGTACGCCTTGTAGATGGTGTACGCCTGGTCGCCGGAGACGAGGCGCTGGATGGCGTCGAGGCCCGCGTCCTGGCCGCCGACCGGGACGTTGATGCCCTGGGACTTCAGCTGGGTGATGATCGCGGCGGCCATGCCGTCGTTGGCGGAGTAGACCGCCTGGAAGCCGTCCTTGGTGAGCTGGGTGATGGCGGCGCCGATCTTCTGGCCCGCGACGGTGGGCTTCCACTCACCGCTCTGCTCGTAGACGACCTTCTTGACCTTGCTGTCCAGCACCTTGTGGGCGCCGGCCTTGAACTGGGCCGCGTTCGGGTCGGCCTCGTCACCGTTGATCATCACGACGTTGGCGTCGGCGGCCTTGTCGCCCAGCGCGGTGACCAGGGCCTCGCCCTGGAGCTCGCCGACCTTCTCGTTGTCGAAGGAGACGTACGCGGAGACCGGGCCGGTGGCCAGACGGTCGTACGCGATGACCTTGACGCCCTTCTTCGCGCCCTCGGCGACCCACGACTGGGTGGACTTGGCGTCGAAGGCGTCGAGGATGATCACCTTGACGCCCTGGGCGATCAGGGTGTCGAACTGCTGCTTCTGCTTCGAGGCGGAGCCCTCGGCGTTGTTGTACTCGACCTTGCAGTCGGCGCACAGCTCCTTGACCTTGGCCTCGATGAACGGCTTGTCGAAGGACTCGTAACGGGTCGAGGACGCGTTCTCCGGCAGGAGCAGGCCGATCGACTTGTTGTTGCTCGAACCTGCGTCGCTGCTCTTCTTGTCGTCGCCGGCCTTGCCGCAGGCGGCCATGGTCAGAGCCATCGAAACAGCGACAGTGCCGACGGCGACGCGACGCATCATTGCGTTCATGGTGGGGGGAGCCTCCCTGACAGAGCCGCGAAATGTTGCGGCGAGGTGGGCAGGAGTCAACCCCGTGACGAAGCTTGACGTCAATAAGTAAAACCGGTAGGCCCCAGATCCAAACCCTTTCGTTATCTTCCTGAAGGCTGACTCGATACCGAGCGAGCCTCCAGGACGATCCGCGCGGGGCTCAGAGCACCCCCGTCTCCCCCATCTCGCTCATCACCAGGGCCAGCGCGCCGAGCACCTCGGCCCGGCCGCCGAGCGTCCCCGGGACCACCGACAACTGCCGGGCCGCGCTGGGGATGGCGTACCGCGCCACCGAGTCCCGGATCGGGGAGAGCACCAGGTCACCGGCCTCGGCGAGGTCCCCGCCGAGGATCACCCGGCGGGGGTTGAGCAGGTTGCACAGGGTCGCCACGCCCATGCCGATCTGCCGGCCCGCGTCGGCGATCACCCGGCGGCAGCCCAGGTCGCCCTGCTGGGCCAGCTGCACCACCTTGCTCAGGCTCAGCTCGCCCGGGTGGTTGGCGTTCAAGAGGTTGAGCAGGTAGCGGGAGCCCACGAAGGTCTCCAGGCAGCCGCGGTTGCCGCAGCGGCACACCGGCCCCGCCTCGTCCAGCGTGATGTGGCCGATCTCGCCCGCGGTGCCGCCCGGCCCCCGGTAGATCTGGCTGTTGATCACCAGGCCGGAGCCGACACCGCTGGCCACCTTGATGTACGCCAGGTCGCCCAGGCCCCGCCCGGCCCCCCAGACCAGCTCGCCCAGCGCGCCCAGGTTGGCGTCGTTGTCCACGTGCACCGGCATGCCCAGGCGCCCGGACAGCTCCTGGCCCGGCATCACGCCCGTCCAGCCCGGCAGGATCGCGGTCGAACCGAGCGCCCCGGTCTCCACGTCGATCGGGCCCGGCACGCCCAGGCCCACCCCGATCACCTTGTCCGCCGGGAAGCCGGCCTGCCCCAGCAGTCGCTCCACCATCCGTTCGGCCCGGTCGAAGCCCTGCTGCGCGGAGACGTCCACGTCCAGCGGCTCGCTCTCCTCGGCCAGCACCCGGTGCGCCAGGTTGCCCACCGCCACCCGCAGGTGGGTGTGGCCGAAGTCCACGCCCACCACGATCCCGGCGTCCCCGCTCAGCGACACGCTGCGCGCCCGCCGCCCGCCCGAGGAGGTGTCGGCCACCACCACGGTGCCGGACTCCTTGAGCTCGCGGACGATGTTGGACACCGTCGCGGCCGACAGCCCCGTGCCCCGGGCGATCTCCGCCTGGGTCAGCGATCCGGCCATCCGCACGGCTCGCAGCACCCGTTCGAGATTCGCCCGGTGCAGTGAGGACTGCGATCCCGGTGTGTCCGTCGACATGTTCCACCCTCCAGGGCGCACTTGCGGTTCGTCCGAAGTTCAGCTTCAACTTCTGAACTCTATGCTCCGGTACTGCTCGGAGGGGGAGTCAAGCACGAACACGGATCGTTACCCGCATGGGAGGATTCCCGGTAACCCGAGCCCTGACGAAGGAGTCCTGCGAGTGCCTGGCACCAACTTGACCCGTGAGGAAGCCCGCACCCGGGCCGCACTCCTGGCCGTGGACGCGTACGAGATCGAGCTCGACCTGAGCTCCGCGCGCGAGGGCGGCACCTTCCGGTCCACCACCGTGGTCCGTTTCACCAGCACCGAACCCGGCGCCTCCACCTTCATCGACCTGGTCGCCCCCGCCGTGACGGAGATCGTCCTCAACGGCCGCGCCCTGCCGCTGGAGAACTTCGCCGACAGCCGCATCGCGCTGCCCGGCCTGGCCGCCGAGAACGAGCTGCGGGTCGTCGCCGACTGCGCCTACACCAACACCGGCGAGGGGCTGCACCGCTTCGTCGACCCCGCCGACGGCGAGACCTACCTGTACACCCAGTTCGAGGTCCCGGACGCCCGCCGCGTCTTCGCCAACTTCGAGCAGCCCGACCTGAAGGCCGCCTTCGCCTTCACCGTCACCGCCCCCGCCGGCTGGGTGGTGGTCTCCAACTCCCCCACCCCCGAACCGACCGGCGACGGCGACACCCGGGTGTGGACCTTCGAGCCCACCCCCCGGATGTCCACCTACATCACCGCGCTGATCGCCGGCCCGTACGTCGGCGTCTTCGACAGCTACGACAACGGCGCCCAGCACGTGCCGTTCGGCGTCTACTGCCGGCCGTCGCTGCGCGAGTTCCTGGACGCGGACGCGATCTTCGCGGTCACCCGGCAGGGCTTCGACTACTTCCAGGAGAAGTTCGACTTCCCCTACCCCTTCGCCAAGTACGACCAGCTGTTCGTCCCGGAGTTCAACGCCGGCGCGATGGAGAACGCGGGCGCCGTCACCTTCCGCGACCAGTACGTCTTCCGCTCCAAGGTCACCGACGCCTCCTACGAGGCCCGCGCCGCGACCATCCTGCACGAGCTCGCCCACATGTGGTTCGGCGACCTCGTCACCATGGAGTGGTGGAACGACCTGTGGCTGAACGAGTCCTTCGCCACCTTCGCCGAGGTCGTCTGCCAGGCCGAGTCCCCCGCCTCCCAGTGGCCGCACTCCTGGACCACCTTCGCCAACCAGATGAAGACCTGGGCGTACCGGCAGGACCAGCTGCCCTCCACCCACCCGATCATGGCGGAGATCAACGACCTGGAGGACGTCCAGGTCAACTTCGACGGCATCACCTACGCCAAGGGCGCCTCGGTGCTCAAGCAGCTGGTCGCCTACGTCGGCCAGGACGCCTTCTTCCAGGGCGTGCGCGCCTACTTCAAGCGCCACGCCTGGGGCAACACCCGGCTCGCCGACCTGCTCGGCGCCCTGGAGGAGGCCAGCGGCCGCGACCTGCGGACCTGGTCCACCGCGTGGCTGGAGACCGCCGGCATCAACGTGCTCCGCCCCGAGCTGTCGGTGGCCGCGGACGGCACCGTCGAGTCCTTCGCCGTCCTGCAGGAGGCCCCCGCGCTGCCCGCCGGCGCCCGCGGCGAGGCCGTGCTGCGCCCGCACCGGATCGCCGTCGGCCTGTACGAGCTCGTCGACGGCAAGCTGGTGCGCACCGACCGGATCGAGCTCGACGTCGACGGCGAGCGCACCGCCGTCCCGCAGCTGACCGGCCGGCCGCGGCCCGCCGTGCTGCTGCTCAACGACGACGACCTCTCCTACGCGAAGGTCCGGCTCGACGCCGACTCGCTCGCCGTCGTCACCGCGCACCTCGGCGACTTCGCCGACTCGCTGCCGCGCGCCCTGTGCTGGGCCTCCGCCTGGGACATGACCCGCGACGGCGAACTCGCCACCCGCGACTACCTCGCGCTCGCCCTCTCCGGCCTGCAGCGCGAGAGCGACATCGGCGTGGTCCAGTCCGTCCAGCGCCAGGTCAAGCTCGCCCTGGAGCTGTACGCCGACCCCGCCTGGCGCGAGGAGGGCCTGCAGCGCTGGGCCGCCGCCGCCCAGACCGCCCTGCGCGAGGCCCCCGCCGGCAGCGACCACCAGCTCGCCTGGGCCCGCACGCTGGCCGGCGCCGCCCGCACCGACGACCAACTCGCCCTGCTCGCCGGGCTGTTGGACGGCAGCGTGGAGATCGACGGCCTCGCCGTCGACACCGAACTGCGCTGGGCCCTGCTCGGCCGACTGGCCGCCACCGGGCGCGCCGACGAGGCCGCGATCGACGCCGAACTCGCCCGCGACAACACCTCCTCCGGGCAGGAGCACGCCGCGACCTGCCGCGCGGCCCGGCCCACCGCCGAGGCCAAGGCCGCGGCCTGGGCGTCGGTCGTCGAGTCCGACACCCTCACCAACTACGTCCAGGAGGCCGTCATCGCCGGCTTCCAGCAGCCCGACCAGCGGGACCTGCTGGCCGCCTACACCGAGAAGTACTTCGCCTCGGTCAAGCAGGTGTGGGAGACCCGCAGCCACGAGATCTCCCAGCAGATCATCGGCGGGCTCTACCCCTCCTACGCGGTCTCCCGGGCCACCCTGGACGCCACCGACGCCTGGCTCGCCGCCGCGGACCCGGCGCCGGCACTGCGCCGCCAGGTCGTCGAGGCGCGGGCGGGCGTGGAGCGGGCACTGAAGGCGCAGGCCGCGGACCGCTGACGCGAAGTCAGGGGCTCGGGGAACGGCGAGTCCGTGGCTGCTGACGGTTCACTGCTGTTGCGTGCTTCGGCTTCTGGTTCTGTTTCAGGCACGCAGCAGCACGGACCTTCGATGGGCTCCGGCCGTCAGCAGCACGGACCCGCCGTTCCCCGGGCCCCTGTCGGGGCCCATGCGCAGCACGGACCCGCCGTTCCCCGGGCCCCTATTTCGCCCCCAGGATCACCGTGAAGGTGGTGCGGCCCGGGGTGCTGTCGAGGGTGACGGTGCCGTGGTGGGCGTGGACGACGGCCTGGACGATGGCGAGGCCGAGGCCGGTGGAGCCGGTGCGGCGGGAGCGGGCGCGGTCGCCGCGGGTGAAGCGGTCGAAGACGTGGGGGGCCAGTTCGGCGGGGATGCCGGGGCCGTCGTCGGTGACGGTGAGGCGGCCGTCGGGGGCGAGGCCGAGGGTGACGGTGGTGCCGTCGGGGGTGTGGGTGCGGGCGTTGGCCAGCAGGTTGGTGACGACCTGGGCGAGGCGGTGCGGGTCGCCGGGGACGGTGACGGGTTCGGCGGGGAGTTCGAGCAGCCAGCGGTGGCCGGGGGCGGCGGCCTTCGCGTCGGCGGTGCAGTCGAGGGCGATCCGGGTGAGGTCGGTGTCCTGGACGGCGAGCGGGCGGCCGGCGTCCAGGCGGGCGAGCAGCAGCAGGTCCTCGACGATGTCGCCCATCCGGCGGGACTCGGCGCTGATCCGTTCCAGCGAGTGCCGGACCGGCGCGGGGACGGGGCCGGGGTGCCGGAGGGCGAGTTCGGCGTGGCCGCGGACGGTGGCGACGGGGTTGCGCAGTTCGTGGCTGGCGTCGGCGGCGAAGGCGCGCAGGCGCTCCTCGACGTTCTGGCGGCGGGTCAGGGCGTCCGCGACGTGGCCGAGCAGGCGGTTGAGGGCGGTGCCGACCCGGCCGACCTCGGTGCGCGGGTCGTCGTCGGGGACGCGTTCGGCGAGGTCGACGGCGCCGCTGGCGAGCGGCAGCGCGGAGACCCGTTCGGCGGTGGCGACGACCCGGTCCAGCGGGCGCAGGGCGAGCCGGACGGCGAGGGTGCCGGCGGCCGCGGCGGCGGTGAGCGCGGCGGCGAAGACCACGAGTTCGATCAGCAGCAGGTGCCGCACGGTCTCGTCGACGGGGTGCAGCGGCAGGCCGGTGACCAGGGTGTCGTGGTCGTAGCCGGTGACGGCGGCGACCCGGTAGTGGCCGAGCGCGGAGAGGTCGAGGTCGCGCGGGTGGCCGTCGGCGGGCAGGGCGCGCAGCGCGCCCAGGTCGGCGGCGTCCAGCGGGACGGCGGCGTCGGCGGAGTTCCTGGCGAGCGGGACGGGGTCGTCGTCGCCGGGCGGGACGCCGCCGACCACCGCGGCGTGGGTGAGGCCGCCGTCGACCAGCCGGGCGCCGAAGGTGCCGGGCGACTGGGCCCGGGTGTCGTGGCCGCTCTGGCCGGGGTGTTCGAGGCTGGCGGCGTAGCGGCCGCCGGCGGCGGAGAGCTGCTGGTCGAGGCGGTCGACCAGGAAGTGGCGCAGCGCCTCGCAGGTGGCCAGGCCGACGCCGGCGCAGATCAGCACCAGCAGGACCAGGACACCGGCCACCAGCCGGGCCCGCAGGGTGCGCGGGGCGGGGACGCGCGGGGCCGGGCGGCTCATCCGGTGGCCGCCCGCAGGACGTAGCCGGCGCCGCGGACGGTGTGGATCATCGGGGTCCGGCCGGCGTCGATCTTGCGGCGCAGGTAGCTGATGTACAGCTCGACCACGTGCGCCTGGCCGCCGAAGTCGTAGGACCAGACGGCGTCCAGGATCTGGGCCTTGCTGAGCACCTGGCGGGGGTGCTCCATCAGGTAGCGCAGCAGGGCGAACTCGGTGGGGCTGAGGTCGACGGGTTCGCCGCCGCGGCGGGCCTCCCGGGTGGCGGGGTCGAGCCGCAGGTCGCCGACGGCGAGAGTGCCGGGGGCGGCGGGTCCGGGGGGTGCGGTGCGGCGCAGCAGGCCGCGCAGCCGGACCACCACCTCCTCCAGGCTGAACGGCTTGGTGACGTAGTCGTCGCCGCCGGCCGCGATCCCGGCGATCCGGTCCTCGACGGCGTCGCGGGCGGTGAGGAAGAGCACCCGGACCTCGGGGTCGGTGGTGTGGACGCGGCGCAGCACTTCGAGTCCGTCGAAGTCGGGGAGCATCACGTCCAGCACCACGGCGTGCGGGTGCCACTCGGCGGCGGCGGCCACGGCGTCCAGGCCGCCGGTGACGCCGCGGGCCTGCCAGCCCTCGTAGCGCAGCGCGCCGCAGAGGACCTCGACCAGGTCGGGTTCGTCGTCGACCACCAGGACCCGCCAGGGGGTGTCCGCGTGCTGCATGGGGGCATTCTGCCGTTCCGGGATGAGAAAGCGGTGAGATCGTCGGACCGTGCGGAGCCTTGGTACCACTGCTCCGAGCTGCGGCGATACCCTTCCCGGACGCCCGGTAGGACGATCGGTTCATAGGGAACTGAGAGCTTCCGGTGACACCGTGGGCCCGGCACCACCGAAGGAGGGCCCGTTGACCGCAGTCTCCACCCCCGCCCGGGCCGCCCGGCGCGCCGCACCCCGCCGCCGCGCCCTGCCCCCGGACGCCGTCCGGCGCGGCGCGCTCGCCCTGATCGTGCTCGGCGCGCTCGGCGTCCTCGCCCTGTGGTGGGCCGACACCCCGCGGGTGGCCGGCGCCGCCGACTGGCTCACCAACGCGGGCCGGATCACCGGCCTGCTGGCCGGCTACGCCGCGCCCGTCCTGCTGCTGCTGATGGCCCGGGTCCCGCTGCTGGAGCGCGAGGTGGGCGCGGACCGGCTGGCCCGCTGGCACGCGTACGGCGGCCGCTACCTGGTCTCGCTGGTCACCGTGCACGTGCTGACGGTGATCTGGGGCTACGCGCTGACCGACGGGCAGGGCCTGTGGGACCAGGGCGTCGAGATCGTGTTCCACTTCCCCGACATGCTCAAGGCCACCTTCGCCACCCTGCTGCTGCTCGGCACCGGCGCGGTCTCCGCCCGGGCCGCCCGCCGCCGGATGGGCTACGAGGTCTGGTACTACCTGCACCTGGCCACCTACCTGGCCGTCGCGCTCGGCTTCGCCCACCAGCTCACCACCGGCGCCGACCTGACCGACGGCCCGGCGAAGGCCGGCTGGTACCTGCTGTACTTCGGCACCGCCGCCGTCCTGGGCTGGTACCGGCTGCTCAGCCCGTACCTGCGCGACCGGCGGCACCGGCTGGAGGTCGCCGAGGTGCGCGCCGAGGGCCCGGGCGTGGTCTCGGTCTTCCTCACCGGCCGGCACCTGGACGAACTGCGCGCCGAACCCGGGCAGTTCTTCCGGCTCCAGTTCCTCACCCCGCAGCTGCGCTGGGCCGCCAACCCGTACTCGCTCTCCGCTCCCCCGCACCCGCGCTTCCTGCGCTTCACCGTCAAGGGCCTGGGCGCCCACAGCGCGGCGCTCGCCGCGCTCGCCCCCGGCACCAAGGTCCGCGCCGAGGGACCGTACGGGGCCTTCACCGAGCGGCGGCACCGCGGCGGGCCGGTGCTGCTGCTCGGCGCGGGCGTCGGCGTCACCCCGCTGCGCGCGCTGGTCGAGACCCTCCCCGGCAGGCTCACCCTGGTGCAGCGCGCCCGCCGCCCGGAGGACGTGCTGTTCCGCCGCGAGCTCGCCGCCGTCGCCGCGCAGCGCGGCGTCCGGGTGCACGAACTGCTCGGCGGCCGGGCCGAGGTGGGCGACCTCGGCGCGGCGCTGCGCCGGCTCGTCCCCGACCTGGCCCGGCACGAGGTCTACCTGTGCGG
This sequence comes from Kitasatospora sp. NPDC004272, assembly GCF_053603035.1. Lineage (NCBI taxonomy): Bacteria > Bacillati > Actinomycetota > Actinomycetes > Kitasatosporales > Streptomycetaceae > Kitasatospora > Kitasatospora sp. NPDC004272. The sequence goes on from NZ_JBSGET010000034.1 coordinate 28,887, forward strand.
CCCGGAGGAGTTCACCGCCGACGCCGTCCGCGCGCTGCGCGCCGCCGGGGTCCGGGCCGACCGCATCCACCACGAGTCCTTCGCCTTCTAGGAGCCCCCGCCATGCGACGCGCCGTCATCACCGCCTCCGCGACCGCCGCCGGGGTCGTCCTGCTGCTCTCCCTCAAGCCCCACGACGCCTCCCCCGCGCACGCCATCTCCGCCTCGAACGCGAACACCGGGAACGCCGCGGGCACCGGGAGCGGCACCGGCGCCGGGACGGGCCCGGGCCCGACCGGCGGCGCCACGGACACCGCGCAGGGCGGCGGGGCCGCACGGACCGCCACCGGCACCGCGGTCAACACCCGGTACGGGCCGGTGCAGGTCAAGGTCACCCTGGACGGCGGGAAGATCAGCAAGATCGACGTGCTCCAGTACCCCACCCGGGACCGCCGCGACCAGGAGATCAACAGCTACGCCATCCCGGTCCTCAACCAGGAGGCGCTCGCCGCGCAGAGCGCCGACATCGACGTGGTCTCCGGCGCGACGTACACCAGCGACGGCTACACCCGCTCCCTGCAGAGCGCGCTCGACCAGGCGAAGAAGTGACCGCCAACCACGTCGAGCACGTGATGGGGACGGTGTTCTCCATCGCCGTCCGCGACCCCGGGCCGGAGACCGGCCCGGCGATCCGGCGGATCGTGGAGCGGCTGCACCGGATCGACGCGGTGTTCTCGACCTACCGGCCGCAGAGCGAGGTCAGCCGGATCGACCGCGGGGAACTCGCCCTCGCCGACGCCTCCCCGGAGGTGCGGTGGGTGCTGGCCCGGTGCGCGGAACTCACCGCGGAGACCGGCGGGTACTTCACCGCGCGGCCCGGCGGTCGGCTCGACCCCAGCGGCTACGTGAAGGGCTGGGCCGTCGAGGAGGCCTCCCGCACGCTGCGCGGGTCCGGCTCGGCCCACCACTGCGTCAGCGGCGGCGGGGACGTCCAGACCGCGGGCGGTCCGTGGCGGATCGGGATCGCCGACCCGCACCGCGAGGGGGCCGTCGCCCGCGTCGTCACCGGCCACGACCTGGCCGTCGCCACCTCCGGCACCGCGGAGCGCGGCCCGCACATCATCGACCCGCACACCGCCCTGCCCGCGGACTCCTACGCCTCGCTCACCCTGGTCGGCCCCCACCTCACCCGCACGGACGCCCTCGCCACCGCGGCGTTCGCGATGGGCGCCCCCCGCGGCCTGCACTGGCTCGCCGCGAAGGGCGTCCGGGCGCTGGCGATCCACCCGGACGGGCGGCAGGAGACGACGGCGGGCTGGGAAAACCAGGGGCCCGGGGAACGGCGAGCCCGGGTCTGCTGACGGTTCACTGCCGGAGCGCGCATCGGCTTCCGGTTCCGTCGAAGACACGCAGCGGCACGGACCCGCCGTTCCCCGGGCCCCTGATTTCGCCTCCCGCCGTTCACAGCCGGGCCCCTGACGGGGCCGCTGCGGTTACTTCTTCTTGCTGCCCGGGATCATGCAGAGGCCCGCGATCACCGCGAAGGCGACGATCGGGAGGGCAACGAACAGGCCCAGGGTCTGACCGACGCTCAGGCCGGCACCCGGGTTGTCGCCGTCGTCGCGCGTGAGCGCCATCGCGGGGGACGACATGACCATCATCAGCGTGGCCGCCGCGGTGACCGCACCGGCGCGCATTGCGTTCCTCTTGTCCACGTTTCCCAAGGTACCGGCCCCCTACACCGCTGCGCCCGGCGGGGTGCGCCTGTCGGCGTGTCCCGGCGGCGGGAGGTCGGGCGGGGTGTTCAGCGGGGCGAGGGTGGCGGCGATGCCCGCGGTGCCGGGGGCGGCGGCCAGCGCGTCGAGGGTGCGGGGGGTGCCGGTGGCGTCGGCGACCGGGAGGCGCCAGTTGGGGTACTGGTCCCAGGTGCCGGGGAGGTTCTGCGGGCGGGGGTCGCCGACGGTGTCGGGGAGCCAGACGCCGACCAGTTTGGCGGGGGTGGCCAGCAGGTAGGCGTACAGCGCCTCGGGGGTGGCCGGTTCGCCCTCGGCGAGCAGCCCGATCCGGACGAGTTCGCGCTGCCAGTCGGCGAGTTCGGCGGCGGCGGCGTCCTGCTCCTCGGCCAGCGGGCGGGCCAGCAGGCCGAGGCGGTGGCGCAGTTCGACGTGCTCGCCGGTGAGCCGGGCGGCGGTGGAGGGCAGGTCGTGGGTGGTGAGGGTGGCCAGGCAGCCGGGGCGCCAGTGCTCGGGGGGCAGCACGGCGCCGTCGGCCTGCCAGTCCCGTTCGAACCAGAGCACGGAGGTGCCGAGCACGCCGTGGTCGGCGAGGCGTTCGCGCACGCCGGGTTCGACGGTGCCGAGGTCCTCGCCGATGACGGCGGTGCCGGCCCGGTGGGCCTCCAGGGCGAGGACGGCGAGCATCGCCTCGGCGTCGTAGCGGACGTAGGTGCCCTGGGTGGGGAGGGCGCCCTCGGGGACCCACCAGAGCCGGAACAGGCCCATCACGTGGTCGATCCGGATCGCGCCGGCGTGCCGGGCGGCGGAGGCGATGAGCGCGGCGAACGGGGCGTACCCGGCCTCGGCGAGCGCGTCGGGGCGCCAGGGCGGCAGGCCCCAGTCCTGGCCGTGGGCGTTGAAGGCGTCCGGCGGGGCGCCGGTGGAGATGCCGGCGGCGAGCACGTCCTGCAGGGCCCAGGCGTCGGCGCCGTCGGGGTGGACGCCGACCGCGAGGTCGTGGATCAGGCCGATCGGCATGCCCGCGTCGGTGGCGGCGCGCTGGGCGGCGTGCAGTTGCTCGTCGACCAGCCAGGCCAGCCAGCGGTGGAACTCGATCCGGTCCTTCAGTTCGGCCTTGGCGGCGGCGACCTGCGGGTTGGCGGGGTGGCGCAGGCCCTTGGGCCAGGAGTGCCAGCCGGCGCCGTGCGTCTCGGCCAGCGCGTTCCACACCGCGTACCGCTCCAGCCACTCGCCCTCGCGCCGGACGAACGCCCGGTACGCGGCCTCCCGGCCGACCCCGCGCGGCACGGTGTGCAGCAGTTCGAGGGCCCGGCGCTTGAGCGACCACACCGAGTCCCGGTCGATCAGGGCGTCGTGCTCCAGCACCTCCTCGCGCAGCAGCCGGGCCCGGTGGGCGAGTTCGCGGGCCTCCTCGTGCCGGGCGTACTCGGGGACGGCCTCGATCCGCAGGTGCACCGGGTCGGCGAAGCGGCGCGAGGAGGGGCGGTACGGGGACGGGTCGGAGGGGGCGCCGGGCATGCCCGCGTGCAGCGGGTTGATCTGCAGGAAGCCCGCGCCGAGTTCGGCGCCCGCCCACTGGGCGAGCTCCGCGAGGTCGGCCAGGTCGCCCATGCCCCAGGAGCGTTCGCTCAGCACCGAGTACAGCTGGGCGAGGAAGCCCCAGCTGCGGCCCTGCGGTTCGGGGATCCGCGGCGGGGCGACCACCAGGGCGGCGCGGGCGGCGCGCCCGTCCGCCCGGACGGCCAGGACGTGCCGGCCGGGCGGCAGGTCCTCGGGCAGCCAGTGCGCGTGCTCGACCGTCAACTCCCAGGGTTCGCCGCCCTGTTCGAGCTCGATCCGGACCTCGGCCCCGGCCGGCAGGTCGAGCGCGGTGCGCCGCCCCTGCCAGGCGACCACGGTGGGCGGCAGCAGGCGCCGGGCGCTCTCCGCGCGGTGCCGCTCCAGGGCCTCGGCGGCCAGTTCGGGCGTCCCGGCGTCGATCCCGAGCGCGGCCAGCACGGCGGTCAGCGTCCGCGCCCCGACCTGCACCGGGCCCGCCCCGGCGTCGTAGCAGGTGTCCACCCCGTGGGCGTGCGCGAGCGCCGTCAACTCCGATGGGGCCGGCGGGTTGTCCTCCGCCGGGACCTGTTCGAATCCCGCCTGCTCCCGGTCAAGGTATGCGGCCACCAGGCGCACTCCGTCCTCGGGTTGCTCCCCGACGCCGACGATGTAGACAGGCACAGTCCTACCCGCGCCGCCGCCCGCCGACCCCGACCGACACGGCCCGCGCCCCGCACCGGTCGGGTGAACGTCCGCCCGCCCGGTTGCCGACCCGGCGGACCTCCGTCCTTTTCGGTCGATAACGGACATAGCTGCCAAGGGCGTTGACAGCGGCGCGGGTAGCTGGTGGGGTGGGCGGGCCGGACGGCCGCGGGGGGCCGGGCCGGAGCGGCGGGGGGCCGGTGAGCTGGGCGTTTCGGGCGAGGAGGCTCCGGTGCAGGCGCGGGTGTCGGTGGCGGCCGGGCGGCGGCTGCGACAGGGTTTGGAGCGCAGCGCGGCGCTGCGCGAGGTGCTGAACCACCCGGCGGCGCTGGCGGCCCGCCGGACGGCGGCGCGGACGGCCCGGCAGGTGGCGCCGCGGACCGCGGACCGGCTGATCTCCGACCTCAAGGGCACCGAACCGCTGCTGGCCTCGGTGCGCGCCGAGCGCCGCGCCGGCCGGCGGGGCAGCGCGCTGCGGATCGCGGCCACCCTGTCGGCGGCGGCGGTGGTCGGCGGCCTGCTGCTCCCCGCGCCGGGCTTCGCGGCGGAGCCGGACCTCCGCCAGGCCTCGGGCAGCAGCGCCGCGGACACCGCTGACGCCGCGCCCGCCGCCGAGGCGCCGCCGCTGGGCTCGCTGACCGAACCCCGGGTGTTCCCGCGCCCGCAGGAGTCGCGGGTCGGCGGCGAGCCGGTGGCGGTGCCCCGGCAGGTGACGGTGGTGCTGGCGGACTCCGCCGACGGCCCGGCGGTGGACGCGGTGCGCGCGCTGCTGACCCGGGCGGGCGCGACCGAGGTGCGGACCGCGGCGCAGGCCCCCGAGCACCCGGCGGCCGGGTCGCTGGTGGTGTACGTCGGCGGCCCGTACGAGGGCGCGGGCGGGGCGGTCGACCGGGCGCTGCGGCAGATCGCGGTGGCGGACGGGCTGAAGGACACCGAGGTGCCGCAACTGGCGGGCCTGCCCTCGGGCGGCTACCTGCTGGCGGCCGGCCGGCTGCCCGCGGACGGCGGCGCGTACGGCGCGGTGGTGCTGGCCGGGGTGGACGGCGCGGGCACCTTCTACGCGGCGCAGAGCCTGGCCCAGCTGCTCGCCCCGATCGGCCCGGGGCAGGGGCAGGGCGGCGGGGGCGACCGGGGCTTCCCGGGCCTGCTGCTGCGGGACTGGCCCTCGGGCGCGGCCCGGCGCGGCACCGCGGAGTCGTTCTACGGGGCGCCGTGGAGCTCCGCGCAGCGGCTGGCGCTGGTGGACTTCCTGGGCCGCACCAAGCAGGACTACTTCCTGTACGCGCCGGGCGGCGACCCGTACCGCTCGCAGCGCTGGCGGGAGGCGTACCCGCGGCGGGAGGCCGCCGAGCTGGCGGAGCTGACGGCGCGGGCCCGGGCCAACCACGTGACGGTGGCGTACTCGGTCGCCCCCGGGCAGTCGTTCTGCTTCTCCTCGGGCAAGGACGCGGACGCGCTGGTCGCCAAGCTGGACGGGCTGTGGGGGCTGGGCGTGCGGGAGTTCCAACTGGACTTCCTGGACGTGTCGTACGACGAGTGGCACTGCGGGGCGGACCGGCGCACCTTCGGCACCGGGCCGGTGGCGGCGGCGAAGGCGCAGGCCGCGCTGGTCGCGACGGTGCGGCAGCGGCTGCTGGAGCGGCACCCGGAGCTGGCGCCGCTGTCGGTGGTGCCCACCGAGTACCTGAAGCAGGGCACCACGCCGTACCGGGCGGCGCTGGCGGCCGGGCTGCCGGACGGGGTGCGGGTGGCGTGGAGCGGCGGCGCGGCGATCCCCGGGAAGGTGACGGGCGATCAGATCGACTCCACCGCCGGCCTGTTCGGGCGCCCGCTGGTCACCATGGACAACTACCCGGTGAACGACTCGGCGCCGGACCGGCTGTTCCTGGGCGGCTACGCCGGGCGGGACGCCGAGGTGGCGCGCCGCTCGGCGGTGCTGCTGACCGCGGCGATGAGCCAGCCGGTGGCGTCCCGGATCCCGCTGGCGACGGCCGCCGACTTCGGCTGGCAGCCGGACGGCTACCGGCCCGAGGAATCGCTGGCCGGGGCGCTGCGGCTGCTGACCGCGGGGCCCGCGCAGCAGGCCGCGGCGGCGGCGCTGGCGGGCAACAGCTCCTCCTCGCCGCTGGACGGCCGGGAGTCGGCGTACCTGGCGCCGCTGGTGGAGCGGTTCTGGGCGGCGGCCGAACCGGCCTCCGGCGCGCCCGCCGACCCGGCCGGGCTGCGGGCGGCCGCGCAGCCGCTGCGCGAGGCGTTCGGCGTGATGGCGGACGCGCCGCGGACGCTGGCGGGCGACCCGCTGGCGCAGGACGCGGCGCCCTGGCTGGCCCGGCTGTCGGCCTACGGCGCGGCGGGCCGGGCGGCCGTGGACATGCTGGTGGCCCAGCAGGGCGGCGACGGCACCGCGGCCTGGCAGGCCCGGCTGGAGCTGGGGCGCCAGCGCGGGGTGCTGGAGCAGAACCCGGTGACGGTCGGCAAGGGCGTGCTGGACGCCTTCCTGGACCGGGCGGCGAAGTCCGCGGACACCTGGTCGGGCATCACCGCGGGCGCCGCGCCGACCAGCACCCTGGGCACCGCGCACGACCACGGCCCGGCGCTGATGGCGGACGGCTCGGGGCAGACCTTCTACTGGTCCTCCGCGCCGCCGCAGGTCGGCGACAGCTTCGGCCTGGACCTGGGCACCCCGAAGCCGCTGGGCTCGGTGACGGTGCTGATGGGCGGCTGGGGCGACGAGCCGGACGCCCGGTCGGCGGCCGACGACTACCTGCACGACGGGGTGCTGGAGTACTGGAGCGGCACGGGCGGCTGGCACCGGCTGGCCACCGTGCACGGGCAGCGGACGGTCAGCGCGACCGCCCCGGCGGGCACGGTCGCCAAGGCGGTCCGGCTGCGCGCCACCTCCGGGCAGCAGACCGCCGTCGCGGTGCGGGAGTTCACCGCCGACGCGCCGGACGCGGTGGACACCGCGGTCTCCGGCCCGCCGGCCGCGCCGGGCTCCTCCCCGCAGGCGGTGCTCTCCGGCGACCCGGACTCCGCGTTCCGGGCGGCCGCGCCGCCCGCCGAGGGCGACGCCCCGCTGACGGTGGAGCTGGGCACGGCCCGGCCGCTGGACCGGCTGACCGTGCTGACCGACCCGGCGGTGCGGGCCGAGGCGACCGCGCAGGTCCGCCGCCCGGACGGCAGCTGGGCCGACCTGGGCCCGGTCCGGCCCGGCTACAACGAGCTGCGGGCCGACGGCGGGCCGGTGGAGGCGCTGCGGCTGGTGTGGCGCCCGGGCGGCGAGGCCCCGGTGGTCAACCAGGTGATCCCGTGGTGGGCGGACGTCCCGGCGGCCCGGCTGACGCTGGCCGAGCCGACGCTGGACGTGGTGGCGGGCGCCGCCGCGCCCGCGCAGGCCGTGGCCACCGTGGAGTCGGGGCGGCCGGACCCGCTGACCGGCACCCTGGCGGCCGAGGTCCCGGCGGTGGCCAAGGGGCTGGTGGTGGCCCCGGCCGCGGCGGTGACGGTGCCGCGCGGCGGCCAGGTGGGCGCGCCGCTGCTGCTCACGGCGGCCGCGGACACCCCGTCCGGCACCTACCGGGTGCCGCTGGTGTTCACCGCGGGCGCGCTGACCGTCCGCCAGGAGCTGCTGGTGCACGTGGTGCCGCCGACCGGCGGGCCGGACCTGGCGCCGACCGCGACCGCCTCGTCCTCGGGCGACGACAGCGCGAGGACCCCGGCGGCGGCGGTCGCCGACGGCGACCCGAAGACCTCCTGGAGCTCCCCGGCCCGGGACGACGCCTGGGTGCAGCTGCAACTGCCGCAGCCGGCCCGGCTGGGCTCGGTGGTGCTGCACTGGGGCGCGTCGTACGCCTCCGCGTACCGGATCCAGACCTCCGCCGACGGCGTGGCGTGGACCACCGTGGCCGAGGTGGGCAACGGGCAGGGCGGCACCGAGACGGTCCGCTTCGACGCGCCGGACGCCCGGTACCTCCGGGTGCAGGGCACCGCCCGGGCCACCCGGTACGGGTACGCGCTGTCCGGCGTCGAGCTGTACGCCGTGCCGGCGCCGTAGCGCGGCGGGCCGCCGACGCTCCCGTTGCGGGGGCGGCGGCGGCCCATGAGGCGTACCGGTTGTCGTGTCGGGCAGGCCCTTGTCTGTTCAGGCGGAGAGCGGTGCGTGCTGCTCGCCGCGGCGGATCGGACGGGTGCGGACGGGGACGGGGACGGGCAGGACCGGGTCCGGATGGTCGTGGTGCTCGAAGTCCCGGAACTGGTCGAGGCCGCCGTACGGCTCCAGGTAGGGCCGCCAGCGCGGGTCCTTGATCCCGGTGCCGATGACCCGCCAGGCCAGGCCGCTGGGCGCGGCCGGGGGGCGCTTCATCCGCCAGCCGAGGTCGGCGAGGTGCCGGTCGGCCTTGGTGTGGTTGCAGCGGCGGCAGGCCGCCACCACGTTGTCCCACCGGTGCTGGCCGCCCCGGCTGCGCGGGATGACGTGGTCGACACTGGTGGCGGCGGCCCCGCAGTACACGCACCGGCCGTGGTCGCGGGCGAACAGCGCCCGCCTGGTCAGCGGTACGGGGCCTCGGTAGGGGACCCGCACGAAGCGGGTCAGTTTGACGACGGACGGTGCCTGGACGGCACCGGTGGCGCTGTGCAGAGTGGTGCCCGCATCCTCCAGGGCGATCGCCTTGTGGTTGAGGACGAGGATGAGGGCGCGTCGCATCGAGACGACACCGAGTGGCTCGTACGACGCGTTGAGGACAAGGACATGCGGCACGGGGCCTCCTTGGACGCCTGCGGCGCGTGGCTCGCGCCGAGTCGAGCGGGTGACCTCGCCCCGCGCGCGGGGCGTGATCTCCCTCAGTGTCGCCTTACGTCGACGTACGACGCCACCATTTCTCCGTGAACGGGCCGCGCGCGTGCGGTGGGCCCGCGCACGTTCCGCCATAGCCGGTATGCCCAGCTCGCGGCACTCCTGCACGTACCGTGCGGGGGCCGGTGCGGTGCGTGGCCGGAACCGGACCGGCCCCGCTGACGGGCCGTCCGAGCGGGTGAACGGGCCGGTGGGGGGCTCGCTACAGTGGGGCGATGCTCGCCGATTCCGCTGCCGACAGCACCGCGCCGACGTTCACCATCCCCACCACCGCCGCCGATGTGACCGACACCACCCGGCAGGCGGCCGGGTGGCTGGACGAGAACTGGCAGGGCTGGGTGGTGGACGGCGTCCGGATCGTCTTCATCCTCGGGCTGGCCCTGGTGCTGCGGGCCGTGGTCCGCAAGGTGATCCACAAGCTGGTGACCCGGATGGGGCGGCCCGCGGAGGCCGACAACGACCACGGGGTGCTCGGCGGCCTGCTGGCCAACAGCGGCGTGGTCAACACCGAGCGGCGCCAGCAGCGCTCCGAGGCGATCGGCTCGGTGCTGCGCTCGGTGGCCTCCTTCACCATCCTGGGCACCGCCTCGCTGATGGCCCTGTCGGTGCTCGGCGTCGACCTGGCCCCGCTGCTGGCCTCGGCCGGCGTGGCCGGCGTGGCGATCGGCTTCGGCGCCCGCAACCTGGTCACCGACTTCCTCTCCGGCGTCTTCATGATCATGGAGGACCAGTACGGCGTCGGCGACGAGATCGACACCGGCGTCGCCTCCGGCACCGTGCTGGAGGTCGGCCTGCGGGTCACCAAGCTGCGCGGCGCGGGCGGCGAGATCTGGTACATCCGCAACGGCGAGGTCAAGCGGATCGCCAACATGAGCCAGGGCTGGGGCACCGCCACCGTGGACGTCCAGGTCGGCTACAAGGAGGACCTGGAGCGGGTCGGGCTGCTGGTCGCCGAGGCCGCCGACCAGCTCGCCAAGGAGAGCCCGTACGACGAGCTGATCTGGGGCCAGGTCAAGGTGCTGGGCGTCGAGTCGGTCTCGGTCGACTCCGTCCAGCTGCGGGTCCAGGCCCGCTGCACGCCCGGGAAGTCCGCCCAGGTCTCGCGCGCCCTGCGGCTGCGCCTGAAGGCCGCCTTCGACCTGGCCGGCGTCAAGCTCCAGGAGGAGGCTGCCGCCACCGTCCCGGTCCAGCCCACCGCCCCCGAGATCCTCCCGCCGTCCGCCCTCGCCGACCCCAACTCGGCCCGCTCGCTGGCCGCGAAGCCGATACCGACGCAGAGCTGATCAGCCGTCCGCCGCCACCCGCAGCAGGTCGGCCAGCGGGCGGGAGCGGCTGTCGGGGGGCCAGGCGAGGAGGGTGGTGACCCGGGGGGCGTCCGGGACGGGCCGGGCCACCACGTCGTCGCGGAGCAGGGCGCGGCAGGAGTCGGGCAGGACGGCGCACGTCCGGCCGAGGGCGACCAGCTGGTAGAGCTGGGTGTGGTCGCGGATCGCCGGGCCCGGGCCGTCGGGGTGGGTGCCGTCGGGGCGCGGGTAGCGGGGGGCGGGCAGGTCCGGCAGGTCGGCCAGGTCGGCCAGGCGCAGTTCGCGGCGGACGGTCAGCGGGTGCCCGGCGGGCAGCAGGGCGACCTGGCCCTCGGTGTGCAGCTCCTCGGTGTCCAGGCCGGCGGTGGAGTCGAACGGCAGGTGCAGCAGCGCCGCGTCGGCCTCGCCGCGCCGCAGCAGGGCGCCCTGCTCGCCGTACTGGCACAGCCGCACGTCCACCGGCACCGATCCGGGCTCGGCGGCGTAGGCGGCCAGCAGTTTCGCCAGCAGTTCGGTGGACGCCCCGGCCTTCGCCGCCAGCACCAGCCCCGGCTGCCCGGCCCGGCGGGTGCGGGCCTCGGCGGCCGCGACCGCGTCCAGCGCGATCCGGGCCTCGCGCAGCAGCACCCGGCCCGCGCCGGTCAGCGCCGTGCCGTGGCTGTCGCGCTCCAGCAACACGGTGCCCAGCCGCCGCTCCAACCGGGCGATCGCCCGCGACAGCGGCGGCTGCGCCATGCCCAGCCGGGCCGCCGCCCGGCCGTAGTTCAACTCCTCGGCGACGGCCACGAAGTACCGCAGTTCCCTGGTCTCCACCCGTCCAGCCTACGGCGATACCCGCCGGGTATCGCCGGGTGCCCGGATCGGTCTTGGCCACCGGCCGGGCGGCGGCCGGAGCATGGGGGCATGAGCGAGAACACGACGGACGACAGGACGGTCGCGCTGGTCACCGGCGCGAACAAGGGCATCGGGTACGAGATCGCGGCGGGCCTCGGCGCGCTGGGCTGGCGGGTCGGGGTCGGGGCCCGCGACGAGAAGCGGCGCGCGGCGGCCGTCGAGGCGCTGCGGGCGGGCGGCGCGGACGCCTTCGGGGTGCCGCTGGACGTCACCGACGACGCCTCGGCGGCGGCCGCGGCCGCGCTGCTGGAAGAGCGCTTCGGGCGGCTGGACGTGCTGGTCAACAACGCGGCGGTGACCGGGGGCGTCCCGCAGGAACCGACCGTGGTCGACCTGGCGGAGATCCGGCTGGTGATGGAGACCAACGTGCTGGGGGTGGTCCGGGTGACCAACGCGCTGCTGCCGCTGCTGCGCCGCTCGGCGTCCCCGCGGATCGTCAACATGTCCAGCGGGGTGGGCTCGCTGACCCTGCAGTCCGACCCGGCCGGGGAGACCGGCCCGATCTCGGCGGCCTACGCGCCGTCCAAGACCTTCCTGAACGCGGTGACCGTGCAGTACGCCAAGGAGCTGCGCGGCACCGGCGTCCTGGTCAACCTGGGCTGCCCCGGCTACTGCGACACCGACCTGAACGGCCACCGGGGCACCCGCACCCCCGCGCAGGGCGCGCGGGTCGCCGTCCGGCTGGCCACGCTGCCCGACGGCGGGCCCAGCGGCGCCTTCTTCAACGAGGACGGGCCGCTGCCCTGGTGACGGCGCGCCGGGGCGGGCGGTGAGGTGCGGGGAGGGGCTGCGGCCCCTCCCCGCCCCTTTCGCACAACGAACCGGCGTCGGACCGTTGACATCCGCGCTCCAGAATTGGAAACTTTCCTAACAGTTGGCCGCAACGGCGTACGCAGAGGAGGATCGGGCCGTGACCACCCGAAAGACGCCCCGTTCCCCGCTCGCCGGTACCCCGAGCCTGTTGCGGGCCATCAACGATCGCGCCGCGCTGGAGCTGCTGCTCGCGAACGGCCCGCTCTCCCGCACCCAGATCGGGAGCCTGACCGGGCTCTCGAAGCCCACCGCCTCGCAGCTGCTGGCCCGGCTGGAGGCGGTGGGGCTGGTGGTGCCGGTCGGCACCACGGCCGGCGGGCCGGGGCCGAACGCCCAGCTGTACCAGGTGAATCCGGCCGCGGGCCACGTCGCCGGCGTGGACGTGACCAGCACGACGGTGCGGGTCGCGGTCGCGGACATCACCGGGACGACGCTGGCCGAGCACCGGGTGCCGACCAAGGGCTGGACCGCCGCGGAGACGGTGGCGCGGGTGGCCGAGGCGGTCGCGGAGACGGCGCGCCGGGCGCAGCTCGCCCCGGGGGCGCTGCGCGAGGTGGTGATCGGGATCGGCGGCGCGCCGGACCCGGTGACCGGGAAGCTGCGCTACGCCTCGCACCTGCCGGGCTGGCACTCGCCGCGGCTGGTGGAGGAGCTGGAGGCGGCGCTGGGCGCGCCGGTGTCGATCGAGAACGACGTGAACCTGGCCGCGGTGGCGGAGCAGGCCGGCGGCGCGGCGGCGGGGTGCGAGGACTTCGTGCTGCTGTGGGCCGAGGAGGGCATCGGCGCGGCGATCGTGATCGCGGGCCGGCTGCACCGGGGTTTCACCGGGGGTGCGGGCGAGGTCGGCTACATGCCGGTGCCCGACGCCCCGGTGTCGTTGGGCTCCCGCCGGAAGGTCTCCGGCGGGTTCCAGGACCTGGCCGGCGAGCCCGCCGTGCTGGCGCTGGCCCGCAAGCACAGGCTGCGCGGCGCGGACGCGGCGCAGGCGGTGGCCGGGGCCCTGGGCAGTGCCGGGGGTGACGCCTTCCTGGCCGAGCTGGCCGATCGGCTGGCGGTCGGGCTGGCGGTGATCGCCTCGGTGGTGGACCCGGAGCTGGTGGTGCTCTCCGGGGGGACGCCGACCGCGGGCGGGGAACGCCTGCGCGAGCTGGTCCAGGAGGCCCTGGGCCGGATGTCCATCCCGCGGCCGGAGGTGCGGCTGTCGGCCGTGCCCGGGTCGCCCGTCCTGACCGGCGCGCTGCAACGCGCGCTGGCGAGCACCCGGGACGTCCTGTTCAGCACGCACTGACGCCTTGACGCACGCACGCCCCCGCTCCCCCGGCCCCCACGGGCCGCGGGGCCATGCCGTCCTGCCCCCGCCCCCCTCACAGGAGTACGACTTCCGTGGACACCACCCGCAGATCCCCGCTCGCCCGCCGCCCGCTGGCCGCGCTCACCGCCGCCGCCTGCACGGCCCTGCTGGCCACCGCCTGCACCGGCACCAACTCCGCCGGCGGGCAGGACGGTTCGGCTTCCGGCCAGGACGTGACGATCACCTTCTGGCACGGCTGGAGCCAGGACAACGAGGTGAAGGCGATCGGCGACAACGTCGCCGCCTTCGAGAAGCTGCACCCGAACATCCACGTCAAGGTGGTCGGCAACATCGCCGACGACAAGGTCGAGCAGGCGCTGCGCGCGGGCGGCCCGGACGCGCCCGACGTGGTCTCCTCGTTCTCCACCGACAACGTCGGCAAGTTCTGCGCCTCGCACGTGTGGGCGGACCTCGGGCCGATGCTGCGCAAGGACGGCGTCGACCCGGCGAAGACCTTCCCGAGCGCGATGCTCAAGTACAGCCAGTACCAGGGCAACCAGTGCGCGCTGCCGCTGCTCGGCGACGCCTACGGCCTGTACTACAACAAGACCGCGTTCGCGGCGGCCGGGATCACCGCGCCGCCGAAGACCTTCGGCGAGTTCGCCGAGGACGCCGCCAAGCTGACGGTCGCCGACGGCGACTCGTACAAGCAGCTGGGCTTCATGCCGAACTACCACGGCTACGAGACGGCGATCGCGCACTACCTCGGCCAGTACGGCAGCACGTACTTCGGCCCGGACGGCAAGTCGAACGTGGCCACCGACCCGACCGTGGCCGCCGCGCTGACCTGGCAGAAGCAACTGGTCGACAGGCTCGGCGGGTTCGAGAAGCTGGAGAAGTACCGGACCGCCTTCGGCGACGAGTTCAGCGCCAAGAACCCGTTCACCACCGGGCAGGTCGCGATGAGCCTGGACGGCGAGTGGCGGACCGCCTCGCTGGCGGACGACAAGCCGGACTTCGAGTGGGCGACCGCGCCGTTCCCGGTGCCGGACGACCAGGCGGCCACCTACGGGCGCGGCTACCAGACCGGCACCATCGTCGGCATCGCCAACGGCTCGAAGAAGCAGACCGCGGCCTGGACCTTCGTCAAGTACCTGACCACCGACACCGACGCGGTGGTCTCCTTCGCCAACGCGATCCACAACGTGCCGAGCACCCTGGCCGCGCTGGACTCGCCGAAGCTGACGGCGGACGCGAACTTCCGCACCTTCATCGACGTCGCGAAGAACCCGAACTCCTCGACCACCCCGGCCAGCGTCAACGGCGGCTCCTACCAGGTGTCGCTGCAGAACCTCAGCTACGAGGTGGAGTCCGGCAAGCAGAACGACCTCGGGGCGGGCCTGAGGGCCACCGCCGAGGAGATCGACGCCGCCGTCGACCAGGCGAAGTGACATGGCGCTCGTGAACTCCACCGTCCCGCCGGCGCTGCGCCGCAAGCGCCGGCGGGAGCGGGCCAGGACCCTGGCCTTCCTCTCCCCGTGGCTGGTCGGGTTCGGGTTCTTCTTCCTGTACCCGCTGGTCTCGACGGTCTACTTCTCGTTCATGCACTACGACGGGTTCAGCGCGCCGACCTTCGCGGGCCTGCAGAACTGGACCTACGTCTTCACCGAGTACCCCTTCTTCTGGAAGGGCCTGGGCAACACGCTCTGGCTGGTCGTGGTGATGGTCAGCCTGCGGGTGGCGTTCGGCCTCGGCATCGGCCTGCTGATCACCAAGGTGAAGTCCGGCGCCGGGTTCTTCCGCACCGCCTTCTACCTGCCGTACCTGGCCCCGCCGGTGGCCGCCACGATGGCGTTCGCGTTCCTGCTGAACCCGGGCACCGGGCCGGTCAACCACCTGCTGGGCGAGCTGGGCCTGCCGCAGCCGGGCTGGTTCACCGACCCGTCCTGGTCGAAGCCCGCCCTGACGATGCTGGCGATGTGGGGCATCGGCGACCTGATGGTGATCTTCATGGCGGCGCTGCTCGACGTGCCGACCGAGCAGTACGAGGCCGCCGAGCTCGACGGCGCCGGGAGCTTCCAGCGCTTCCGGTACGTCACCCTGCCGAACATCTCGCCGATCGTGGTGTTCGCCGTGGTCACCGGCGTGATCCAGGCCATGCAGTACTACACCCAGGCGATCGTCGCCGGGAAGGTCGCCTCCGGCGTGATCGGCGGCTCCGGGCAGCAGTTCGAACCCGGCTACCCGCACGGCTCCACCTGGACGCTGCCGCAGATGGTCTACAGCCTCGGCTTCCAGCGCTTCGACACCGGCTCGGCCTGCGTCGTCGCCGTCATCCTGTTCGCCCTCTCGATGGCGTTCACCTCGATCCTGCTGCGGCACAAGTCCGGCTTCATGAATGAGGACTGAGGCCCCGTGACCCTCGTCTCCGCTCTCCCCCGCAAGCGCACCGCCCCCGCCTCGGCGGCCGCCCGGGCCGCCCGCCGCCGCGCGGCCCTCCAGTGGGTCGCCGTGCACTCCACGGCGGTCGCCGCCGCGCTGTTCTTCCTGCTGCCGTTCGTCTTCGTCTTCCTCACCTCGGTGATGACCGACCGCCAGGCGCTCACCTCCGACCTGTGGCCGCAGCACTGGCAGTGGTCGAACTACGCGAAGGTGTGGAGCACCCCCGGCTTCCTCACCTGGTGGCGCAACACCCTGCTGTACGCGGGCCTCGGGACCCTGCTGACGGTGCTCTCCAGCCTCCCGGTGGCGTACGCGCTCGCCAAGTTCCGCTTCCGCGGCCGGGGCCTCGCCCTGATGGCGGTGGTGGCGATGATGATGCTGCCCCCGCAGGTCACCGTCATCCCGATGTACCTGTTCTGGGCCAAGCAGCTGCACCTGACCGGCTCGCTGTGGCCGCTGATCATCCCGATGGCCTTCGGCGACGCCTTCACCATCTTCCTGCTGCGCCAGTTCCTGCTGACCATCCCCAAGGAGTACATGGAGGCCGCCCGGCTCGACGGCTGCGGCGAACTGCGCACCCTGCTGCGGGTGGTGCTGCCGATGGCCAAGCCGGCGATCGCCGCCGTCGCGCTGTTCCAGTTCTTCTGCTGCTGGAACGACTACTTCGGACCGCAGATCTACGCGTCCGAGAACCCGGGCGCCTGGACCCTCAGCTACGGGCTGGAGTCCTTCAAGGGCGCCCACCACACCAACTGGAACCTCACCATGGCGGCCACGCTGCTGGTGCTGGCGCCGGTGATCGTACTGTTCTTCTTCGCACAACGCGCCTTCATCGAAGGCGTCACACTGACAGGGGTCAAGGGCTGATGTCCGCACTGAAGTTGGCAATCGTCGGCGGCGGTTCCACCTACACGCCGGAACTGATCGACGGGTTCGCGCGGCTGCGCGACACCCTCCCGATCGGGGAACTGGTGCTGATCGACCCGGCGGCCGACCGCCTGGAGCTGATCGCCGCGCTGGCCCGCCGGATCTTCGCCAAGCAGGGCCACGGCGCCACCGTCACCACCGCGACCGACGTCACCGCGGGCGTCCAGGGGGCCGATGCGGTGCTGCTCCAGCTGCGGGTCGGCGGGCAGGCGGCCCGCGACAAGGACGAGACCTGGCCGCTGGAGTGCGGCTGCGTCGGCCAGGAGACCACCGGCGCGGGCGGCCTCGCCAAGGCGCTGCGCACCGTCCCGGTGGTGCTGGACATCGCCGAGCAGGTCCGCGCCGCCAACCCGGACGCCTGGATCGTCGACTTCACCAACCCGGTCGGCATCGTCACCCGCGCCCTGCAGACCGCCGGCCACAAGGCCGTCGGCCTGTGCAACGTGGCGATCGGCTTCCAGCGCAAGTTCGCCGCCCACCTGGGCGTCGACCCGGAGCTGGTGCGCCTGGACCACGTCGGCCTGAACCACCTGACCTGGGAGCGCGGCGTCACCCTGCTCGACTCCCCCGGCGCCGCCACCGGCCGCGAGGTGCTGCCGCAGCTGCTCGCCGAGCACGGCGAGGCGATCGCCGCCGACCTGCACCTGCCGCTGCCGGTGTTCCGCCGGCTCGGCGTCGTCCCCTCCTACTACCTGCGGTACTTCTACCAGCACGACCTGGTGGTGGAGGAGCTGAAGGTCAAGGGATCCCGGGCCGCCGAGGTCGCCGCGATCGAGCAGCAGCTGCTGGAGATGTACGCCGACCCGGCCCTGGACACCAAGCCCGAGCTGCTCGGCAAGCGCGGCGGCGCGTTCTACTCCGAGGCCGCCGTGCAGCTGATCGCCTCGCTGCTGGGCACCGACGGCCGCACCACCGTCCAGGTGGTCAACACCCGCAACGACGGCGTGCTGCCGTTCCTGCCCGACGACGCGGTGATCGAGGTCCCGGCCGAGGTCGACGCCACCGGCGTCCGCCCGCTGCCGCAGCGCCCGGTCGAGCCGCTGTACGCGGGCCTGATCGCCAACGTCACCGCGTACGAGCACCTGGCGCTGGACGCCGCGCTGCACGGCGGCCGGGACCGGGTCTTCGACGCGCTGCTCGCCCACCCGCTGATCGGGCAGATCGAGCTCGCCGACCAGCTCACCGACCGGCTGCTGGCGCACAACCGCGCGCACCTGAGCTGGGCGTGACCGGCACAATGACCGTGCACCACCGCCCCAGCACCGAGCACCACCACGGGGGGAACGGCCGATGAGCCACTCCGCACTCCTGCCCGGCGTCCTCGCCATCGACGCCGGCAACAGCAAGACCGACCTGGCCCTGGTCGGCGCCGACGGCACCGTCCTGGCCAGTGCCCGCGGCAGCGGCTTCCAGCCGCAGCACACCGGCCCGGCCGCAGCCGTCGCCGCGCTCGCCCCGCTGGTCGACGACCTGGCCCGGCAGGCCGGCGCCGACTGGCGGCCCGGCGGGCGGCCGCTGACCGGCCACGTCAGCGCCTGCCTGGCCAACGCCGACCTGCCGGTCGAGGAGCAGCAGCTGCACGAGGCGATATCCGGCTACGGCTGGGCACCGTCCGTGTACGTCGCCAACGACACCTTCGGGCTGCTGCGGGCCGGCACCGACGGGCCGCTGGGCGTCGCGGTGGTCTGCGGCGCGGGCATCAACTGCGTCGGGCTGCGGCCGGACGGGCGCACCGCCCGCTGGCCCGCGCTCGGCAAGATCACCGGCGACTGGGGCGGCGGCGGCGGGCTCTCCGAGGAGGCGATGTGGCACGCGGCCCGCGCCGAGGACGGCCGCGGCGAGGCCACCCTGCTCTCCCCGATGATCGGCGCCCACTTCGGACTGGCGGGCGCCAACGCGGTCGCCGAGGCGGTCCACCTGGGCCTGATCGAGCGGCCCCGGCTGCACGAGGTCGCCCGGGTGCTGTTCGCGGCGGGCGAGGCGGGCGACCCGATCGCGCTCGCCCTGATCGACCGGCAGGCCGACGAGGTGGCCCGGCTGGCCGTGGTCGCGCTCACCCGGCTCGACCTGCTGGAACAGCCGGTGCCGGTGGTGCTCGGCGGCGGGGTGCTGGCCTCCCGGCAGCCGCTGCTGCTGGACAACCTGACCGCCCGGCTGGCGGCCGACGCGCCGCTCGCCGAACCGCGCGTGGTGGTCGCCCCGCCGGTGCTGGGCGCGGCCCTGCTGGGCCTGGACCAGCTGGGCGCGGCCCCCGCCGCGCACCGCCGGCTGCGCGAGGCGTACCCGACGGCCCGCCCGATAGCGGCCTGACCGGCCGGGCGCCCGTGGGAAACGCCGCCGGCGGGGCGGTCGAGGCACCGCACATGCCTCGACCGCTCCCGCCGGCGGTTTCCGTGCTACCCGGTGCGTCCTGTCCCCGGCGTCAGCTCCGGCGGCCGCGGGCGCGTCGGGCCGCGAACAGCACGCCGCCGCCGATCAGCAGCAGCACCGCGGCCGCGCCCGCGCCCGCGGTGGTGGCCGACACGCCGGTGCCGGGCAGCTCGGGGCCGTGGTGGTGCGGGTGCTTGGTGGGCGTCGGCTTCGGGCTCGGGGTCGGGGTCGGCTCCGGCGACGGGCTCGGCGACGGGCTCGGGCTCGGCGACGGGCTGGGGCTCGGGCTCGGCGACGGGCTGGGGGCGTCGACGGTCACGGTGGCGCTCGCGCTGTTGTTGGACGGGTCGGTGTCCTCCTGGTCGAGCTCGCCCAGTTCGGCGGTGTTGGTGCGGGCGCCGGGCTCGGCGGCCCGGGCGGTCAGCAGCAGCCGGGCCTGGTCGCCGACGGCGAGGTTCCCGATCGTCCACACCCCGGTGCCGGCCGCGTAGCTGCCGGTGCTCGGGGCGGCCGAGACCAGCTCCAGCCCGGCGGGCAGCAGGTCGTCGACGGTCAGCCCGGTGGCGGGCGCCGGGCCGTTGTTGGTGGCGGTGACGGTGAACACCGTCTGCCCGCCGACGGTCTGGCGGGTCGGGTCGACGCTCTTGCCGATCGCGATGTCGGTCTCGTTGAGCGCCTGGACGGTGGCACTGGCCGTGTTGTTCTCCTTCACCGGGTCGTACTGGTTGGCGCCGGTGACGGTGGCGGTGTCGGTGGCCGGCGCGGCCGCGTCCAAGCGGACCAGCAGGGTCAGCCGCACCTCCCCGTCCTTGGCCAGCACGGGCACCTTCCAGGTGCCGGTCGCCGGGTCGTACGAGGTACCGGCGGCGGGCGTCGCGGTGAGCAGGGTCGTCCCGACGGGCACCGGGTTGGCGACGACCGCGCTGGTCGCCTCGTGCGGCCCGTAGTTGTGCAGGGTGACGGTGAAGGTGGTGGCGGAGCCGACCGGCAGCACCGTCGGGTCGGCGGCGACGGTGACGCCGAGGTCGGCGAAGTTTTCGGCGGGGCCCACCGGGATGGTCACGGTCGACGGGACGGCCGTGACGGTCTGCCCGATCGGGGAGACGGCGCCGGCGGTGGCGGTGTTGGTGAACCAGCCGGCCACCAGGTCGGCTGCGGTGACGGTGTGGCTGCCGGTGCAGACGATGCTGTCACCGGGCTGCACCACCGAGGCGGGGCAGGACACGTCGGTGATCTTCGGGTCCTGGACGACGACGGTGGAGAGCGTGGAGCCGCCGGTGTTGGTGACGGTGAAGGTGTAGGCGACCACGTCGCCGACGAGGTGCGGGACGGGCGTGACGGCCTGCTTGACGAGCGTCATCGAGGAGGTCAGCGGCACCGTGACGGTGGACGGTCCGGCGTGCTGCTGGCCGCCGCCCACCGGGGTCGCGGTGGCGTTCGCGGTGTTGACCACCTGTCCGGCGGCGACGTCCGCGGCCGTGACGGTGTAACTGCCGGTGCACACCACGGTCGAGCCGGGCTCGGGGGTGGGTGGCAGGATGGTGGTCGGGCAGCTCACCGGTGCCAGCCTGTCGTCCGTGACGGACAGCGAACTCATCGGCATGTCACCGCCGTTGGTGACCACGTACTGGTACGGGATGACCGTCCCGGCGGTGATCACGGCGGGCAGCGGGGTACCGGTCCGGTCGACCTGCTTGACCAGGTCGAGCGCACCCAGCGGCAGGATCGAGGAGGCGTTGACGTTCCGGATCAGGTGGACGTCGGTGGAGCCGCCGGTGGAGGCGCTGAAGCCGAACTTGTAGGTGGACGGCAGCCCGGCCGGGGCCGGCTCGTCCAGCACCTGGTGCCAGCCGGTGCCGTCCTGGAAGTCCACCTGGACGATCACCCGGGGCGAGGGCGCCGGAGTGATCTGCACGTTGACGGTGCGCTTGGCGACCGCCGGGTCGGTGGTGCCGAACGGCGCGCCCAGGCTGCCGGGCAGCGTGGTCGCGGCCCTGGGCGGGTTGCCGACCGGGGGTTGGGTGGTGGAGGCCAGGTAGCAGTAGCCGGAGATGCCGACGCCCGGGCCGCGCAGGGTGATCACGTTGGGCGCGACCTGGCCGTCCTGCTTGACCGGCGACCGCTGGCCGACCGGGCAGTCCGAGCCCCGCTTCTCGCCGTCGTTGTAGAAGTTGCCGTACATGTCGAGGCCGACGCCGAGGTACCCGCCGACCACGCCCGGGCTGAGGTTGCGCTGCGCGTAGCCGAGGCTGCCGCCGTCCGCGCCCTTCGAGTTGAGCGGGGTCGCACCGTCCACCAGGTAGAAGCCGATGCCGTCACCGGGTGCCTGGGTGCCGCCGTACTGGTACTGCTCGAAGGTCACCGACAGGCCCGCCGAGGAGGGCACCGGGCGGCGGTACAGCATCGAACCGCCGACGAACCCGGCCGAGTCGTTCAGTTGCAGGTAGCCGGGCAGCGCGCCGGGCACCGGCGCGGCCGGAGTGCCGCCGGTCGGGCAGGCGGGGATCTGCGCGGCGCCGGGAGCGGGCGTGCTGCCCGCCGGGGCACCCGTCAGACAGGTGGTGCCCAGCGGCACCCAGGACGGGTCCGACACCGAGGAGCCCTCGAAGGTC
Organism: Kitasatospora sp. NPDC004272; assembly: GCF_053603035.1. Taxonomy (NCBI): domain Bacteria; kingdom Bacillati; phylum Actinomycetota; class Actinomycetes; order Kitasatosporales; family Streptomycetaceae; genus Kitasatospora; species Kitasatospora sp. NPDC004272. The sequence goes on from NZ_JBSGET010000034.1 coordinate 50,351, forward strand.
TCGTTGACGATCACCGTCCCGCCGGTCGGCGGATCGGCCACCGCATGCGGCGCGGCCACCGTCGGGCCCGCCGCCAGCAGCAGTGCCACCAGCCCGCGCACCGCCGTGCGCATCCGTCCAGTCATCCGCTCTCCCGTTGCACGTGCCATCGCCCGGTCCGGGCGGGGCGAGCGTAAGCAGCGGTGGCGCGCCCGGCCGGGCAGTGCGCCGTCGGTGGGCGCGGCGGGCGGCCGGAGGTGGGCGCGGCAAGTGGGACGGGTGCCCCGGCGGGCGGGTGGGGAGCCGGCTCCGGCGGTCACCGCCCGTTTCCTCGCTACGCGAATGTCACGTTCTGTGCTCCGAGAGTTGCCGACCGGAGCTAACCTGAACAGGAGAGACGCGTTCCTCCCGGTGGCTGGAACGCCTGGGTTCCTGGGGCCCGTTGCGGACGACACGCGCAACGGGTGGGGGAGGAGAGGGCAGCAATGGCCTTCCAGAAGAAGCGACCTGATCCGGCGCTGAGCGTCCGTCACTTCTACGGATCCGAGGTCTTGCGGCTCCGCGAGGAACGGGGATGGTCCCTGGCCCGCCTGGCCGCTGAGGCGCTCTCCTCCCCCGCCACGTTGTCCCGGGTGGAGAGTGGGGAGTACCGCGTTCCAGAGGGCCTGTCCGAGCAGTTGGACCGGGTCTTCGAGACGGGTGGTCACTTCATGCGGTTGCTGCCGCTGGCCCGGCGGGAAAACCGTCCCTCGAACTATCAGGAGTTCTTTGCCCTCGCCGACCAGGCCTTGATCGACGAGTCCTACAGCCCCAGCATGCCCGGCCTGCTTCAGACCGAGTCGTTCGCCCGGTGCGCCCTGCAAGCCGGGCTGCCCTTCGGCCCGGCCGAGGAAGTCGAGGAGCGAGTCCGCTTCAGGCTGGGCAGGCAGGCTCGTATGCGTAACAGCCAGGCATGCCAGTACTGGTTCATCCTGGACGAGAGCGCGTTCGCCCGGGTCTACGGTGGCCCCGAAGTGATGGCCGGGCAGCTGCAGGCCGTCCTTGACGCGGCGAAGCTGCCCAACGTGACGATCCAGTTGCTGCCCTTCGCCGCAGGCGGACACTCGGAGGTGGCGGCGCTCTGGCTGTTCACCCTGAGGGACGGCACGCGAGTGGCCTACGAGGAGAGCAGCCACGCCGGGCGGATCTTCGAAGAAGCCGAGGAAGTCAAGAAGCGTGGAGCCCTCTACAACCTGCTGCGGGCTCAGGCACTGTCCCCCCGTGACACCGAGCGCGTGCTCGGGGCCATGCTGGAAGGAATGACCGCAGATGCGCCCTGATCCTCAGCCTCCCGTAGCACCTCGCCAGTGGCGTAAGAGCAGCTACAGCAACTCCGACGGCGGCGTGTGCATCGAGGTCGACGACGCGAACCCGGGCCACGTCCGCGACTCCAAGGACCCCGGCGGCCCGCACCTGGAGTTCGCCCCCACCACCTGGGCCGCCTTCGTCGCCGCCACCGCGACCGGCGGGTTCGGCACGGTCTGACCCCACCGGCCGCAACGGCTGGCGGAGCCTCAGCGCGCGACCGGCCCGGCCCGCCGGGGGAGGATCACCGGGCGAACCCGGGCCCGGAGGTGACGTTACGTCACATTACTGACGAGTTCCCGCGCCCGGTATCAGTTCGGTGAAAATCTGGCAATGGCGCCCGGGATGCCTGTTCTGTCCGTTGAAGGCCCCAGGGCCGGTTGGTTAGAGTCACGCGCTCACAGCGCGTCCGACGGGGGCGTGCGCCTGGAACAGCCGGGAGCAGCGCCAGATGGCGATCCTCAAGTCCACGATTCAGGAGCAGGTCGCCCAGGCGATTGCCTCGATCGAGCCCAACGACCGCCCGGTCGCCACCATCCAGACCGTCACCGGTCCGAGCCCCTGGCTGACGAACGGCGTGATCGGCCTGATCGCCCAGCTGTTCATCAAGTACTACTTCGTCACGCTGACCCACCGGGTGGTCGTCATCCACCGCACCTCCCGGATCAGCAACCGCCCGCAGGAAGTCCTGTACGTGATCCCGCTGGACCAGGCCCGCGCCTCGCTCAGCGACGTCCGCCGCAACACCCTGTGGAGCTCGCTGCGCTTCCAGCTGCCGAACGAGCCGAAGCCGACCCGGATGAACATCCACCGCGTCTGGCGGGCCGAGATGGACACCTTCGTCAACGGCCTGCTCGGCGGCGGCCCGGGCGTTCCCGGCCAGTACCCGCAGCAGGGGGCGCCCGGCCAGTACCAGGCCGCGCCGCCCGTCCCGGGCCAGTACCCGCAGGCCCCGGCCGCCGCCCCGTACCCGCCCCAGCAGCCCGCCGCGCAGTACCCGCAGGCGCCGGGCCAGTACCCGCAGGCCCCGGGCGCGAACCCGTACCAGGGCTGAGCCCAGGTCGTACCGGGCGCCCGTCCGACCGCCGCGTGCGGTCCGGACGGGCGCTCCGTCGTTTCCGGGCCGGGCCCGGTGGGCTTCAGCCGAGGTGGGTGCGGGCCCAGTCGGCGAGCAGCTTGGCGCAGTCGTCCACGGACTCCTGCCAGCTGCGGACCGCGCCGTCGCCCGCCTCGTCGCTGACGTGCTTGACCAGCCGGACCGGGAGCCCGGCGCGGCGGGCGACGGTGGCCAGCGCGTAGCCCTCCATGTCGACCAGGTCGGCGGTGCGGGCCAGCAGGTCGCGTTCGGCGTCGGCGGAGACGAAGCGGTCGCCGGTGGCGAGCACCGGCCCGGCCGGGCCGAGGTCGATCGGGCCGTCCATCGGACGGCCGGTGAGCCCCTCCAACAGGGCGGTGTCGAGGTCGTGCTGGAGCACCCGGCCGATCTCGTGGGTGCCACCGAGGCCCGGCTTGAGCGCGCCCGCGGTGCCCAGGTTGACGACGGCGGCGGGCCGTTCGCCCCCCGCCAGCAGGGCGGCCAGCGCGGCGGCCGCGTTGAGCTTGCCCATGCCGGTCAGCAGCACCGGCAGGCCGCCGCCGAGGTGCGCGGCCTCCTCGGGCAGGGCGACGACGAGCAGCGGGCGGTCGGGGGTGACGGTTCCGGTCAGACGCATGGCGCCCAGCTTACGAGGACCGCGAATCCCGCCCGGACGGGTACCGGGCGGTCGGAGGGCGGGCGGAGGGCGGGCGGAGGACGGCCGGGCGGGCGGGCGGCTGCCGAACGAACGCCGGGGTGCTGCCGGACAGGCGTGGGGCGGCCGGGCAGGCGGAGGGCGGCCGGACGAACGCCGGGGTGCTGCCGGGCGGGCGCGAGGCTGCCGGGCGGACATCCGGCGTCCGGGCCCGGAGCCGTCGGCGCCCCGGCGATCGGCTTCGAGCCCGTCAGACACCTGCCGACCGCGTCCGAACCGCCAAGCGTCCGGCCCCCGAGCCGTCACCCGTCAACCCGTCAGGCACCGAGCCGTCAGGCACCCGGCGGCCGGGCCCGAAGCGGTCGGCGCCCCGACGATCGGCTCCGAGCCCGTCAGGTGCCCGGCGGCCGAACCCGTCACCCGTCACCCGTCGGGCCTCCGGGCCCGGAGCCGTCGGCGCGGTCCGTCGGGCACAAGTCGGTCACCGCCCGGCGAACAGCAGGCCAACTCCGGCCGGGCGGCCGTTCCGCGTGGTGATACTGCCCGGAGACGTGGCCGGTGGAGCCGAGGGGGGAACGGTGGCCGCACAGACTCAGGGGAGCGTCCTCGCGCCCGCCCCCGCCGGCGGGCCGGTCGCGGTGCCTGGCGGCGGCGGGCCGGGCGGGCGGTCGTCCGGCCCGCTGGCGCGGCTGCGGCGGGCGGCCCGCACCCCGCCGGGGCGGCTGCGCACGGCGGCCGCGGTGCTGGTGGCGCTGACGCTGCTGTTCGGCGTCACGGCGGCCTGGCAGTCCGCGGACCGGGCCGCGGCGGCCCGGCAGTTGGCGTCCCGCAGCGAACCGCTCAGCCAGGACGCGGCCGAGCTCTACCGTTCGCTGGCCGACGCCGACGCGACCGCCGCCGCGGGCTTCCTGATGGCGTCCGCCGAGCCGCCCGAGGTGCACGCGCAGTACCAGGCCGACCTGGACACCGCGGCCCGGCTGATCCCGCAGGCCGCCGCGCGCAGCGGCACCTCCGCCGAGGCGCAGCGGCTGCTGGCCGAGCTGGGCCGGCAACTGCCGCGCTACGCGGGCCTGGTGGAGAGCGCCCGGGCGATCAACCGGGAGGGCCTGCCGCTCGGCGGGGCCTACCTGCGGTACGCCTCCGCGTACCTGCAGGAGCAGGTGCTGCCGAACGCGCAGCGGCTCGCCGACGCCGAGGCCGCCGCCCTGGACGGCGACTACGACGCGGCGGCCGCGGTGCCGTGGGCGGCGCTGGTGCTGGGCGTGCTGCTGCTGGGCGCGCTGGGCCACTACCAGGTGGTGCTGTTCCGGCGCACCAACCGGGTGTTCAACCCGGGCCTGCTGACCGCCTCGGCCGCGGTGCTGACCGCGCTGGTGTGGACGGCCGCCGGCACCGTGTCGGCCGGCACCGGCCTGCACGGGGCCCGCACCCAGGGCATCGCCCCGCTGCGCGACCTGAACCGGGTCCGGGTGGAGGCGCTGCGGGCGCACACCGCGGAGGTCCTCGACCTGGTCTCGCGCGGCGCCACCAAGAAGTTCGAGGGCGACTGGCAGGCGCTGGCGGGGACGCTGGCCGACCCGGCCGGCGGCGCCGGTTCGGTGGCGGGCCTGCTGGCCGCGCCGCCGGACCGGGCCCGGCAGCACCTGACCGACGCCCGGCACTGGTTCGAGGTGTGGCAGCAGCGGCACGCGGCGGCCGGGCAGCTCGGCGCGGGCAGCGCGAAGGACGCGTACGAGCAGGCGCTGGGCGCGACCCTGGCCCCGGGCCGCGACGACACCGCCCGGGCCGCGTTCGACGCCGCCGGGCAGCAGTGGGAGCAGGCCGCCCGGGCCGAGCAGGCCGCGTTCGAGGCGGCCGCGGGCGGCATCGACGGCGCGCTGGGGGTCCAGGCCGCGGCGGCGGGCCTGCTGGCCGCGCTGGCGGTCGGCGGCACGGTGCGCGGCCTCGGCCGCCGACTGGCCGAGTACCGGTGACGGGGGAGCGAAGGATGCGCGGAGCGAGGATCGGAACGCTGTTCGCGGCCGGGGCACTGCTGGCGGGCCTGCTCGGCACCGGCGGTTCGGCCGCCGGGGCGGGCGGCCCGCTGGGCGGTACGGCGGGCGGTAGGGCGGGCGGCGGGCGCGGGGAGGCACTGGTGCACCTCGCGGCCGGGGCGCCGGAGAACGCGCCGGAGAACGCATCGGAGAACGCGCCGGGTAACGCGCCGGGGAACGCGGTGGAGGCGGACGGCTGCGACACCGGGGCGTCGCTGCCGCCCAAGGAGCAGGTCGGGTCGCGGATCCGGGCGATCCGCGAGCGCGGCTACCTGATCGTCGGCATCGACCAGAGCGCCTACAACTGGGGCTACCGGGACTCCCAGACCGGCCGGATCGAGGGCTTCGACATCGACCTGGCGCACGCCGTCGCCGGGTCGGTCCTCGGCGACCCGGACAAGGTCCGGCTCAAGGCCGTCGCCACCGCCGACCGGGTCGCCCTGCTCCAGGCCCCGGACCGGCCGGTCGACATGATCGCCCGCGCGATGACCATCACCTGCGACCGGCTGAAGCAGATCGCCTTCTCCGCGCCGTACTTCAACGTCTCCCAGCGGGTGGTGGCGCCGAAGTCCGCGCACGCCGGCACCGTGGACCAGGCGCTGCGCGGCAAGGACGTCTGCGTGGCGGAGAACTCCTCCTCGGCCGCCGCGCTGGACCAGGACCGGCACGGCGCACGCAAGGTCCTGACGCCCGAGAACCAGCTGGACTGCCTGGTGCTGATGGAGCTCGGCGAGGCGCAGGCCACCCTGTCGGACAGCTCGCTGGCCTACGCGATGGTCGCCCAGGACCAGACCATGCAGCTGGTCGACGGCTCCTTCCTGCCCACGTACATGGGCGTCGGCATGAACAAGCAGGACACCGACCTGGTCGCCTGGGTCAACCAGGTGCTCGTCGACTGGCGCAACAGCGGTGGCTGGCAAGCCAGTTACGACAAGTGGCTGCGGCCCACCATGGGGGATCCCGGCCCGTACCGGCCGTGGTGAGCGGCGGGACGGCGGCGGTGGCGGCCCGGGGGACGGCGGCGGTGACGGCAGCGGTGACGGCCCGGGGAGCGGCGGGCGGACGGCCGCCCCGGAACGGGAATCCGGGGGACCGCCGTCCGCCCGGTGCCGGTCGTCGGGGAGACTGGCGGCCGACGGGCCGTCACCCGGACCTCCACAGGACCGGCGCCCCGTCACCACGACCGTGGCCGAGAGGAGGAACCGCGTTGGCCGGAACGACCCGCCCGGTGATGAACCGTGAGGAGGTCGACCGCGCGCTGGCCCGGCTGGGGGCCGAGCGCGACGCGGTCGAGGCGGCGCTGCTGGCGCTCCAGGACCACCCGGGGCTGCGGCTGCTGACCGGCGCCGAGCTGTCCGGGCGCACCCGGGAGCGCTGGGCGGTCGCCGAGGGCGGCGTGGCCCTGCTGTGGGCGCTGTTCGACCGGTACGCGGAGGCGCTGGCCTCCGCCCGTGCGGTCCGCTCCCGGCGCACCCGGCCCACCGCCGCCGAACTCACCGAGCTCGGCGAGCTGCTGGCCGGCCGCTCGGTGACCGTCTCCGGCGGCCGGCTCCCCCACCCGTCCGGCCAACTGGCCTCCTCCGCCCGGCTGGTGGAGCAGGTCACGCTGGGCGAGCTGCTGGAGCGGATGAACGGCTGGTACGCGGTGGTGATCGAGGTGGTGAGCGCCGTCGACGCGGTCTGGTCGGCGCTGCCCGCCCGGATCGACCTGCTGCTGGCCGAACTCGGCCGGGTCCAGATGCTGGCCGGCTCGGTCGGGGTGCGCCCCGGCGGCCACCCGCTGGCCGACGACCTCGACGACCTGGCCCGGCAGTTGACCGCGCTGCGGGCCCTGGTGGTGGCCGACCCGCTGGCGCTGTGGCGGCCCAGCCGGGTGCCCGCGCAGCGCGGCCGGGCCGCCGAGGACGCCGCTTGGGCCTCCCCCACCGGCGCCGTGGACACCACCGGGTTCGACCGGATGGGCCGCCGGCTGGACGACGTGCGGGTCGAGCTGGAGAGCCTGCTGCGGCTGCGCGACGAGTCCCACGAGCGCCTCCAGCAGGTCGCCGACCTGCTCCAGCGCGCCGACCTGACGCTCGCCGAGGCCCGCCGGGCGCGCGGCGAGGTGCTGGCGAAGATCGCCGCGACCGAGGTGCCCCCGGTGCCCGGCCCGCCCTCCGCGCTGCGCGAGGCGATCGGCCAGGCCGTCGGCTTCCAGCAGACCGGCCAGTGGCACCGGCTCGGCCCGCTGCTGGACGCGCTGGAGGACGCCGCCGCCAAGGAGCTCGGCCGGGCCCGGCAGTCGCTCACCGAGGTCGCCCAGCCGCTCGCCGTCCGGGCCGAACTCCGCGGCCGGCTGGAGGCGTACAAGGCGATGGCCGCCCGGCTCGGCCTGGCCGAGGACCCGGAAGTGGTCGAGCGCTTCGAGAAGGCCCGCTGGCTGCTGTGGAGCGCCCCGTGCGACCTGCGGGCGGCGGCCGAGGCGGTCAGCCGCTTCCAGCAGGCCCTGCGCGCGCCCGAACGGCAGCCGCAGCCGCCGGCGCCACAACCGTCTGCGCCGCGGCCCGAGCAGCCGGAACAGCCGCAACTGCCGGACGGGCAGCCGCCGCAGGTCCAGGACGGGCCCCGGGCGGAGCGGACCGACCAGGGGGAGGACAGCGATGGCTGAGGCGTGCGCCCGCACGGGCTGCGTCGGGGAGATCGACCCGGACGGCTACTGCACCGAGTGCGGGCTCGCCCCCGCCGCGGCTCCGGCCCCCGCTGCGGCTCCGGCCGCTGCCGCCACCGCCCGGCCCGGCCCGGGGGACGCCTGCGGGCGCGAGGGCTGCACCGGCACCCTCGACCCGGACGGCTACTGCGACGAGTGCGGCCTCGCCGCCGCACCGCCCGCCGCCGCCCCCGCTCCCGCCGCCGTCCCGTCCGGCAACGCACTGCCCGGCGGCGTCCCGTCCGGCGGCGTCTCGGGCCGTTCCCGGTCCGGCCGTTCGGGCCGGTCGGGGCGCGGCGGTTCGGTGTCGGTGCGCAGTTCGAGGGGCGGCTCCGGCACCGCCCGGCGCGGCAACCTGGGCGCGGGCCTGGTGACGATCGCCCCGGTGCCGGCCGCGGACCCGGCGCGGGCGGTGCTGGTGAACCCGGAGGTGCCGGAGCGCAAGCGGTTCTGCTCGCGCTGCGACCGGCCGGTGGGCCGGGAGCAGGACGGCCGCCCGGGCCGCCCGGAGGGCTTCTGCACCAAGTGCGGCACCGCGTACTCGTTCAGCCCGAAGCTGTCCCGGGGCGACCTGGTCGGCGGCCAGTACGAGGTGATGGGCTGCCTGGCGCACGGCGGCCTGGGCTGGATCTACCTGGCGGTGGACCGCCGGGTGAACGACCGCTGGGTGGTGCTCAAGGGCCTGCTGGACACCGGGGACGAGGACGCGCTGGCGGTGGCGATCGCCGAGCGGCGGTTCCTGGCCGAGGTGGACCACCCGAACATCGTCCGGATCATCAACTTCGTCGAGCACCCGGACGCCCGGACCGGCGCCGCCGACGGCTACATCGTGATGGAGTACGTCGGCGGCAAGTCGCTGAAGGACATCGCGAACGAGCGGCTGGGGCCGGACGGCCGGCGCGAGCCGCTGCCGGTCGAGCAGGCGCTCGCGTACGGGCTGGCGGCGCTGCCCGCGCTCGGCTACCTGCACGCCCGCGGGCTGGTGTACTGCGACTTCAAGCTGGACAACGTGATCCAGTCGGACGACATGCTCAAGATCATCGACCTGGGCGCGGTCCGCCGGCACGACGACGAGGGGCCGATCTACGGCACCGTCGGCTACCAGGCCCCGGAGATCGCCACCGCCGGGCCCTCCCCCGCCTCCGACCTGTACACGGTGGCCCGCACGCTGGCCGTGCTGACCTTCGACTTCCGCGGCTACACCGAGCGCTGGCGGCACGAGCTCCCGGGCCCGGACGAGGTCGGGGTGTTCGCCCGGTACGAGTCCTTCCACCGGCTCCTGGTGCGGGCCACCGACCCGGACCCGGCCCGCCGGTTCGCCTCCGCGGAGGAGATGGCCGGGCAGCTGACCGGCGTGCTGCGCGAGGTGCTGAGCCTGCAGGACGGCCGGGCCCGGCCCGCGCCCTCCACCCTGTTCGGCCCCGAACTGCGGGTCGTGGAGACCGAGTTGACCGAGCGCGCGCCGGACGCCCGGGTCGCCGCGCTGGCCCTGCCCGCGCCGCTGCCCGACCCGGCCGACCCGAACGCGGGCCTGCTCGGCACGCTGCCCGCCGCCGCCCCCGCCGAGGTGCTGGCCGCGCTCCGGACGGCCGGCACCGACTCCCCCGAGCTGCGGCTGCGGGCGCTGCGCACCCACCTGGAGCTGGCCGACACCGCGGCCGCCGCCGAGCAGCTGGCCGTCCTGGAGGCCGAACACCCCGGCGACTGGCGGGTGGTGTGGCACCGCGGCCTGACCGCGCTCGCCACCGACCGGGCCGCGGACGCCCGGGACGCCTTCGAGGCGCTGTACGACGCGTTCCCCGGCGAGAGCGCCCCCAAGCTGGCGCTCGCGCTCTGCGCCGAACTGCTGGGCGACACCGCGGCCGCCGCCGGGTACTACGCCCTGGTCAACGCCGTGGACCGGTCGTTCGTCAGCGCCGCGTTCGGCCTGGCCCGGGTCCGGCTCGCGGCCGGCGACCGGGACGGCGCGGTCGCCGCGCTGGAGGCCGTCCCGGAGGGCTCCACCCACTGGACCGCCGCCCGGATCGGCACCGTCCGGGCCCGGCTGCGCGGCCGGGCCGCCACCGAACCGCTGGCGGCCGAACTCGCCGACAGCTCCGCCCGGCTGACCGCGCTCGCCCTGGACGCCCGGCGGCGCGAGGAACTGGCCGTCGAAGTACTGGACTCGGCGCTGAACTGGGTGCTGGCGGGGGCCGCCGGGAGACCCGCCACGCTGACCGTGCTGGGACATCCCGCCGCGGAACGGGAACTGCGGCTCGCCCTGGAACACTCCTACCGGATGTTGGCCCGGTTGTCCGACCGGGCCGAGACGAGGATCGAGTGGGTGGAACGGGCCAACCGGGCCCGCCCCAGGACATGGGTGTGAACATGCCGCAGCAGACCGAGTGCCCGAACTGTGCCGAACCGCTGGGCTCGCAGGACGCGTTCTGCGGGGCCTGCGGCACCTCCCTGACCGGACCGCCGACCCTGCGCGACCTGCCGGTCGTGCCCAGCTGCCCGCACTGCGGCTCCGCCGAGCTCGCCGACGGCTGGTGCCAGCAGTGCGGGCAGGCCCAGCCGCGCGAACGCGACCACCAGGAACGGGAGCTGACCGGCGTCGCGGCGGTCTCCGACCGCGGCCTGCGCCACCACCGCAACGAGGACGCGTTCACCGTCGCCACCGCCGAGGGCCCGACCGGCACGCCCGCCGTGCTCGCCGTGGTCTGCGACGGCGTCTCCTCCTCCTCCCGCCCGGACGAGGCGTCCGCCACCGCCGTCACCGCCGCCGCGGACTCGCTGGTCGCCGCGCTGGCCGCCGGCCGCGACCCCGGCCGGGCGATGCACGAGGCGATCGGCGCCGCCAACCGGGCCGTCACCGCGCTCGCCCACGACGGCACCGCCCCCGACGGCCGGCACAGCAACGCGCCCGCCTGCACCTACGTCAGCGCGATCAGCTCCGGCGGCCTGGTCACCATCGGCTGGGTCGGCGACACCCGCGCCTACTGGATCCCGGACGACCGCGAGTCCGCCGAGCCGTACCGGCTCACCGAGGACGACTCCTGGGCGGCCCGGATGGTCGCCGCCAACCTGATGGCCGAGGCCGAGGCGTACGCCGACCCGCGGGCCCACGCCATCACCGGTTGGCTCGGCGCCGACGCCGAGGACCTCGACCCGCACACCGTCAGCTTCACCCCGCACGTCCCCGGCGTGCTGCTGATCTGCACCGACGGCCTGTGGAACTACGCCGAGGCCGCCACCGACCTGGCGTTCTTCGTCCGCGCCGACGCCCGGACCGAACCGCTGGCCACCGCGCAGGAACTGGTGCGCTTCGCGGTCGAGCGCGGCGGGCACGACAACATCACCGTCGCCGTCCTGCCGATCGACCCGCCGGTCGCGCCGCCCGCCCACGACGCCACCCTGCTCGACGTGCCGCTGCCCCGCGCCGCCGACCCGGACGCCACCGTGCCGCTGCGCCCGGCCGCCCCGCCCGCGCCCGCCG
>NZ_JBSGET010000035.1:0-58439 GCF_053603035.1 Kitasatospora sp. NPDC004272
GGAGCATGATGCCAGCACGGCTGTCCCGCCGCACCACATTTCGGTTTCCGTAACAGCCGCCAGGTCTGCGAGGGCAGTTGCGGGACAGCCCTTAGGGGGCCAGCTGCACGTTGCCGTGGAAGATCGACAGCATGCTGGAGTAGCTGGCGTTGATGTCGCCGGTGGTGCGCCAGCTGTTGCCGGTGCCCGCGCCCCAGGTCCACACGTTGTCCTCGCCCCAGTTGCACAGGCTGAACAGGATGGGCCGTCCCGTCGCGGCCAGCGCGTCGCGCATCGTGGCGTAGCGGGTCTGGGCGGGCGCCTTGGTGCCGTTGGGGCAGGAGTTCAGCGCGCAGCCCGGCCCGGCGTAGCAGTTGTCGTACTTCAGGTAGTCCACGCCCCAGGCGGCGAAGGACTGGGCGTCGGCGCTCTCGTGCCCGAGGCTGCCGGGGAAGCCGGCGCAGGTCTGCAGTCCGGCGTCCTCGTAGATGCCCAGCTTCAGGCCCAGCGAGTGGACGTAGTCGGCGGTGCCCTTGATCCCGTCCGGGAACTTGGCCGGGTCGGGGACGAGGCGTCCGTCGGCGCCCCGGGAGTGGGTCATCCAGCAGTCGTCGATGTTGACGTACGTGTACCCGGCGCTCTGCATGCCGTTGTTGTGCATGGCCAGCGCCGTGGTCTTGATCAGCGACTCGGAGACGTTGCAGCCGTAGGCGTTCCAGTCGTTGAAGCCCATCTGCGGGGTGGCGGCCAGGCCGTTGCCCAGGGCCGCGGCGGGCGTGGCGGCGGCGGGCGTGGCGGCGCCCGGGGTGAGCAGCGGGATCGCCAGCGCCAGGAGCAGGGCCGGGAGCAGGTGCGCGAGTGCCCTGCGCGGGCGGGATCGCGCCGCTCGCCGTAAGACGTGTCGGTTCGGGTGGAGCACGGGGTCGCCTCCTGGCGTGGGTGGTGGGACGCGCACGACCCGCGGGTACGCGCGCCGGGAGCGTGGTGGGGTCCGTCGCCCTGCGGGCACGGCGGACGCGTTCCGGTGGAGGAATTCGGCACCCCGCGGACGGGATTCCTCCGGGGATTTCCCGACGCACCGCAGGGCGGCGTGGTCCGCCGCACCAGAATTCACCGGGCGGCCCGCCGGAAAGGCCCGGGAATGCGCCCGGGAGCCGAATTCCGGACCGGCCGCTGCCCCGATCGGGTTTCGGCCGGAAGTCCGGTCGCCCGCTTCCTGCCGTCATTCGACGGCGGGGATCGCGTGAAAGTTTCCGCCACCGCCGCCCGCACTCCGCAGGTGGGCGCGCTTCTCCTGCGGCCCCCGGCGGTCGACCCCTGGCCGCGCGGCAGCTCCGACAATTATTGTTAGCGCTAACAATTTATGTGGGAAGATCACCCTTTCCGAATGTCCTGGGCGGTGGCGGTTAAGAGCGTCCAGCACCCCGCACCCCGTGTCAACCCTTCTCGCAAAAACACCGCCACCGGAAGTCACCGCACCCCGCACGATTCCCGCGCGGGATTTCACCGCGCCGAATCTCGGGAAGTCGCGCACCGCCCTGGCCGGGTGACTCCGGGCGGCGGCGGAGGTCGTCGAGGGAGGGGCAGGAGTACAGCCGCCCGATCACCCGCTTCCCCACGGAGGAGCTGCCACCCAGCCAGACCGGCGGAACACCCTGGCACCCCTGCCGACCTGCGGCGAGGACGACCAGGACTCACGGCCTTCCCGGGAGTGCGCGCGACCCGAGAGCCCGCACACGGCGGTGGCACCACCTGGGCGGCCGTGCGACCCGCCGGAAGATCGTCCGCTCGACCCGCTGCGCCTGCCGGGACCGTCCCCGGCCTGTCGGGTTCCAGACGGTGCGGCGCTTGTCCGAAAGATGATCGTCCGGTTGATCGGACCGCCCTTGAGCTGCGTCTTCACCGGGGCTCCTTATCGCTTCCAGTCGAAATTGGTCTCGACCATTGCCTCGTCTTCGCTTTCGGGACATGCTCCTCGACGAAACGCGGGAGATCAGGATCCTGCGCTCGCCACCGAGAAGGAGACCCATGTCGCTTCGCAAGATGTTCTCCGCCGTTGCCGTGGCCGGCGTCGTGGCCGGCAGTGCCTTGATCGCGGCCCCGGGCGCCCAGGCGGCCACCTACACCTACATCGGCGTGTACCCGACCGCTGCCGCCTGCAATGCGGCCGGCCAGGCGTACGTGGCCAGCCAGCAGGCCGTCGTCTACTTCTGTGACACCACCACCCCGACCGGCCCGGCACGGCTCTCCGTGGTTCTGCGCTGAACCACGGAGCCCGCGCGGGCCGCCCCACAGGCGGCGGCCCGCGCCGGTGCCCTGCGGTAGGAGCGGGCGGGCACGCACGGTCACCGAAGGGGCGGCAGCCCTGGGACCTCCCGAACGCCCGTCATGCCCTCGCGGCCCGCACCACCTCGCCGTCCCGCGCCCCGGGGCACCTGCGGCCCAGCGGCGGCCGCGGGGGCGGGTCCGATCGGGTGAAGGGACAATGGATGCACGCGGTGGCAGGACAGCCGCCCGCCGCCCGTCCGCCGAGGCCGTGCTGGAGCCGCCCGTGAGCCGTCGCCGTCCCCCGTCGCACCCCGCCGGCGCGCACGAACTGCTGGGCACGCTCGGTGAGCTCACCGCCCGGGCGTTGGAGCACGCCGAGCGGCAGCGGGCCCGCGTCGAACTCGCCATGGCGCTGCAGCGCGATCTGCTCCCGGCCGCGCTGCCGAGCCTGCCCGGGCTGCGGACCGCCGCCCGGTACGCGCCCGCGCGCCACGGCCTGGACATCGGCGGCGACTGGTACGACGGCTTCCGGCTGCCGGACGGGACGCTCGGGCTGACCATCGGCGACGTGCAGGGCCACGACGTCGAGGCGGCCGTGTTCATGGGCCAGGTCCGGATCGGCCTGCGGGCGCTGGCCACTGCGGCGAGCGACCCCGGTGAGGTGCTGGCCCGGACCAACGAACTGCTGCTGTCCCTGCCCGACGGCCTCTTCGCCACCTGCTGTTTCCTGCGCTTCGACCCCGCCACCCACGAACTGTCCGTCGCCCGGGCCGGCCACGTCCCGGCGATCTGGGCCACCGCCGACGGCCGCTCCGGGATCGAGGACACCGAGAACACCGACGAGGTGGGGCTGCCGCTCGGCATCGAACCCGGCGAGGTGTACCCGGTGACGCGGCGGCGCCTGTCGGGAACGGAAGCGGTCGTCCTGGTGACCGACGGCGTGGTGGAAGGGCCCGCGTTCTCGCTCGACACCGGGCTGGAGCACGTCCTGCGGCAGGTGCGCGCGGGGGTGGGCGCCGAGCCCGGGGAGCTGGCCGGCCGGGTGCTGGAGGTCGCCGACCTCACCGGTCACCAGGACGACGCCGCCGTCCTGGTGCTCTGCCACGACGGACCGTGACGGCGCCCGGCAGCGGTGGGTGACCGCGGCGGATCCGACCGTCCCGGCCGCCTCCCGGCCGCCTCCCGGCCGCCTCCCGGGCGTGTCACGGGCGTGTCACGCCCGGGGCCGGCCGGCGGCGTGCGATGAGATGGCTGCTGTGCTGCGCAACGCGAAGGCCGGAGAGACCGCGGTGGCCGGCTTGTCCATCCTCGGCGTCGCGCTCGTGTACTGGGCGGGGGGCCGGCTGGGCCTGCTGACGCAGGTCGTCGTGGGCGGCGTCCACGTCACCCCGCTGTGGCCGCCGACCGGCGTCGCCGTGGCCGGCCTGCTGCTGCTCGGCCTGCGCGTGTGGCCCGGGATCGCACTCGGCACCCTGCTGGTCATCGCGGGGTTCGGAGCGATCACCCCCGCCTCCTTCGGCATCGCGGCGGGCAACACGCTCGCCCCGGTGGTGGCCGTCCTGCTGCTGGCCCGGGTGGGTTTCCGGGTCGAGCTCGACCGGCTGCGGGACGGTGTGGCGCTGGTCTTCCTGGGGGCGCTCGCCTCCACGCTGGTCAGTGCGACCGCCGCCTGCCTGCTCCTGGTGTCCGAGGGCGCGCTGGCCCCGCACCAGTTCTGGCCCGCCTGGACGGCGTGGTGGACGGGTGACGCGATGGGCGTGCTGGTGATCACCCCCCTGCTGCTGGCGGTGCGCGCGGCCCGGATGCCCCGCGACGTACCGCTGCGCCGCTGGGCGGAGGCCCTCGGCCTGCTGGCGGTCACCGTCGTCACCGTGCTCGCGGCGACCCGCAGCCCGCTCTCCCTGCTCTTCCTGGTCCTGCCGGTGGTGATGTGGGCGGCGCTGCGCTTCCAGTTGCTCGGCGCCGCGCCGTGCGTCCTGGTGGTGTCCGTCTTCGCCGTTCCCGCCGCCGTCGATCGCGTCGGCCCGTTCGCCGACCACGGCCTGCTCGCCGTGATGGTCCAGTTGCAGGCCCTCAACGGCGTCGCCGCCCTGACCGGACTGCTGCTCGCCGCCGTCACCACCGAACGCGAGAACACCCTCGACACCATCGAGCAGGCGTGCGTCGCCCTCGCCGAAGTGGTGAACCGCCTCGCCCCGGGCGAGGCCGACGGCCCCTGGCCGCCACCCGCCGACCGTCGGCGCTCCGACTGACGGACGACCGCCGGGAGGGCACTGCCGGCCTGGGGGTCGGTGGTGTCGCCGTGGGCGACCCGGCCGGTGGTGGTGACCTCGGCGGCGGGGTCGGCGCCGCGGTGGCGGCAGTGCGTGAAGCTGCCGGGGTCCGCCGGGGCGAGGTCCCGAGCGGACGGCGGTCTGCGGGGAGCCCCTGGTGCTGGTGGCAGCGCAGGCCCTCCTGTCGCACCCGGTTCTTGCAGAGCCTTCCGTCCTTCTTCACGGCACGGCACCTGTTGACCATGGACAGAGACTGTCGGCCCCGCCACCTTCCGGTAACACGGCGGTTCCGCTACGGGATCGATCCGGACAGCCCACCGGCTCGCCGACGTCCTGCGCGAGCGCTGGTGGACCAGGACGGTCACGCCCGGCCGGGCCACGCACTTCCTCGTCGGCAACATCGCCGCCCGCCCGAGGACGTTCATGCTCCTCGGCCTGTTCAACCCCACGATCGCCGCCCTCACCGCCCCGCCAGGACGCGCTCTTCCGAACCCGTCCTCGGAGCCCTGACCAGGGTCGTCAGTCGTGTGTTCAGCCACGCCGCGCGGTCCGGTAGGCGCTCGATGCCGGTCGCCCCAGCCGGGCAGCCGGGTGCGCCGCGACGTTCCATGACCTCGTACGGCGGGCCGACCGGATGATCTTCCGCGCCAGCACACCGGCCGGCGGACAAGAAGAAGCAGCCGCAACGAAGGCGAGGGCCCTGCTCATCGGCAACGACCGCCGAGCAGCAGCCAGCCGTCGCGGCTGGGCGCGATCACTCCTGCGCCGATCAAGGTGGAGAACCTTCCGATCAGGTGACGGCGTGACCTGGGGCCGGACCGGTGTGGCGGGTGGGGGCGCGCCGGCCCACCCGCGGTGAGACTCCCCGTGGTCTTACGGGACCGAAGGGATGCGCATGCCTTCGAGCAGGGTGGCGAGATAGCGCCGTGCGGTGTCGACCCGGTCGGCGGGAGTGCCTCCGTGGACGTTCACGGCGTGGGCGATGCCGCACATGAGCGGGACCAGGTCGGTGGCGGCGAGGTCGCAGCGGACCGCTCCGGCCTCGCGGGCGCGGTCGAGGAGCGCGGTGCCGGTCGAGGTGAGCGAACTTTTCAGCTCCGTGGTGCGGGGCAGTGCGTCGGAGGAGGAGGCGGCGACCGGGGCCAGGGCGGCGTCGGTCACCTGCGCTTCGACGATGCGGGCCAGGAAGTCCTCCAACGCCCGCCTCGGGTCGGCCTCGGTCCGTGCCTGTCGGCCGTGTGCGGCCAGGGCTTCCAGGCAGGGAGCGGCGACGGTCTCCAAGAGCGCCTCGGGGGTGGCGAAGTGCCGGTAGACGGTGGCGACGCCAACGCCCGCCCGGCGTGCGACGTCGTTGAGCTGCAGGGCGGTGCCCTGGTCGACCAGGTCGCGGGCGACGGCGACGATCCTTTCCCAGTTGCGGGCGGCGTCCTTGCGCAGCTGCGGCGTCGTCATGGGTCGGCAGTCCAGGTCGCTTGTCCGGAAGTTCGGAATTCGATCATATGCGAGGCCTCGATTCGGGCGGCCGGGGCCGGGTCGGGCGGGCCCGGGCCGCGCCCGACCCGCACGTCAGGACCGGTTCTGCCGGCGGAGGAAACTCGCCATGGTCTCCAGCCACTGGTTCGGCTTCTCCAGGAAGGGCAGGTGGCCGGTGGCCAGTTCGGTGGTTCGTGCGCCGGGGACGGCGGCGGCCGGCTCGCGCCGGAGAGCGGCCGGGATCAGCGCGTCGCCGCCGGTCACCACGACGAGGGCGGGGGTGGTGATCGCGGCGAGGTCCGCGCGGACGTCGACGCGGCGGGCGACTGTCCGGAGCCGGGGTAGTCGACGCCGACGACGGTGTGCTCGGCGGCGAGCCCTTCGAGGATCGGCCCGAAATTGGCCTCGACGCCGCCGGCGGCGCCGTGGGCGAGCAGGCGGCCGGGTCCGGAGCCGCGGACGGTTCGGGTGGCAGTGGGCGGGGCGCTGACGGGCATGGTCGGTCTCCTCACGTGACGAGTCGTCGGAAGCGGGTGGAGGTCGTGAAGTGCGGTTCGGCGCGCTCCCCGCTGCGAAGAGCGAACCCGTCCCGGCTCCGGTCCGTGTCGGTGGTGCCGCTCAGGCTCCGGCGGGTGCCGACAGGGGGGCGTGGGCTTCGCTGAGCCGGCGCACGGCCTGGGCGAGTCGGTGGTCGGTCGCGGCGCGGAACGGGGCGACCGGCCGGGCCTGGGGGCCGATGACGACGGCGGACCGGCCACTCAGCGCCCCGTCGGTGGCGGCGACGATGGAGGGCCTGGCCGCCACCGACGCCGGACCGGACGTGGAGCTCTCGAACCGGCGCCGCACGAGCGGCCACAGCAGCCTCAGCGCAGGGGAGACGATCTTCGGGTCGGTCAGGGTGCCGGCGGTCATGTCGGTCGCCGCACCTCCGGGATCGGCCGCGAAGACCGAGACGCCCGTACCCTCCAGCCGAGCGGCCAGGTCCAGGGTGTAGGCCAAGTTGGCCAGCTTGGCGCGTCCGTACCAGTGGAAGCCGTAGTAGCGGCCGGACGGCTCGACGGCGTCGAACTCCCGTTTGGCGACTGCGACCGCGCCCGAGGTCACGTTCACGATCCGGCTGGGAGCACCGATCGTCAGCGTGGGGAGCAGCAGTTCCGTCAGGAGGTAGGGCGAGAGGTGGTTGACGACGAACGAGGCCTCGACACCGCCCAGGTCCTGGCGGCGCGGGAACATCGCGCCGACGTTGTTGACCAGCACCGTCAGCGGTTCGCCGGAGGCGGCGTGGTCGGAGGTGAGCGTGTCGGCGAGTGTGCGTACCTGGTCGAGCGAGGCGAGGTCGGCGGCCAGGAACCGGGCGAGTCGCGTGGGGTTCGCGGCCTGGATCCGCTGGACCGCCCCGGCTCCCCGTCCGGCGTCGCGTCCGATCACGGTGACCGCGAATCCCGCGGCTGCCAGCCCCAGCGCGGTCTCCAGGCCGATGCCACCGGTTCCGCCCGTGACCACGGCTGTCTTCGTCATGAACTCCTCCATCAGAAAGGAAAACGGATAACTAATCCGCTTAATGGGGACAGTAGCACGGATGCGGATGGACTATCCACTTCGCGGTCCGGGGCATTGGCGGTCGGAAAAGGGGGGAGCCCCCGCGCGGGATCGCGTGGGGGCTCCGGGTGGCGCCGGTGGGAGGGGTCAGGTCACCGGCGGCTCCGGCGGTGCCGTGCGGTGGTGAGGAGGAAGCCGGCCGCGAGGGTGAGGGCGGCGGCCATGCCCGCGTACCAGACCAGGGCGTCGGTGCCGGTGTCGGGCAGCGGGGCCGGTCCCGGGGTCGGGGTCGGGCTGGGGCTGGGGGCCGGGTTCGGGACGGTCTTGTCGTGGGTGGAGCAGGACGGGTCGGTGGAGCCGGGCGCGCAGGTGGAGTCGGCCGGGCCGACGGCGGTGTTGGCGAGTTCCCGGTCGCCGGTGTCGGGGTTGTTCACGGTCACCGAGTAGGTGATCGTGGCGCTCTGTCCGGCCGCCACGTCACCGGTCCAGGACAGGACCGGGGCCGCGTAGGAGACGGTGCCGGAGGTGGCCTTCGCGTCGCCGTCGTACGTGGCGTCGTCGAGGTCGCCGCTGAGGTCGTCGGTGACGCTCGCGCCGGGGTAGTCGGCCTTGCCGGTGTTGGCCACCGTCACCGTGTAGGTGACCTGGTCGCCGTCCTTGACCGGATCCTTCGCGTCCGAGGTCTTGGTGATCTTCAGATCCGCGATGCCGTCGGCGGTGGTGCAGCCAGGGGCGCTGCGCAGCGGCGGGCAGGTGGAGTTGTTGGGGCCGGTGACGGTGTTGGTCAGCTGGTGGTCGCCGGTGTCGGGGTTGTCGACGGTGACCGAGTAGGTGATCGTCACGGTCTGTCCGGCCGGGACGGCGCCGGTCCAGAGCAGTTCGGGCTGCTGGTAGCGGACGGTGCCGGAGGTGGCCTTGGCGTCGCCGTTGTAGGCGGCGTCGTCGAGGTCGCCGCCGAGGTTGTCGGTGGCGAAGGCGGCCGGGTAGTCGGCGGTGCCGTCGTTGGTGACCTCGACGGTGTAGGTGACGGTGTCGCCGGGCTTGACCGGGTTCTTGGCGTCGGAGGTCTTGACGATGGCCAGGTCGGCGATGTCGTCGTTGGTGGAGCAGGCCGGATCGGTGGATCCGGCCTGGCAGTTGGAGCCGCCGGGGGCGACGACGGTGTTGGCGAGCTCCTTGTCGCCGGCGTCGGGCTTGTTGACCCGCACCGAGTAGGTGAGCGTGATCGTCTCGCCGGGTGCCACGTCGCCCGTCCAGGTGAGCACGGGTGCCGCGTACACGGCGCTGCCGACGGCGGTGCCGTTGGCGTTGACGGCCTTGGCGTCGTTGTCGTACGCGGCGTCGTCCAGGTCGCGGCTGAGGTCGTCGGTGAGGACGGCGGCCGGGTAGACGGCCTTGCCGGGGTTGGTGACGGTCACGGTGTAGGTGACCTTGGCCCCGGGCCGGACGGGGGCGCGACGGCTGTCGGAGGCCTTGGTGACCTGGAGCGCGGCGATCCGGTCGCGGGTGGTGCAGCGCGGGTCCTTGCCTCCGGGCGGGCAGTTGGAGTCGGCCGGGCCGGTGACGGCGTTGGCCAGCTCGTAGTCGCCGGTGTCGGGGTTGCCGACGGTGACCGAGTAGGTGATGGTCACCGCGCCGCCCGCGGGCACGTCGCCGTTCCAGCTCAGCACCGGCGCCGCGTAGTTGACGGTGCCGGAGCTGGCCTTGGCGTCGTTGTCGTAGGTGGCGTCGTCGAGGTCCTTGCCGAGGTCGTCGGTGATCGACGCGCCGGGGTAGGGGGCGGTGCCGGTGTTGGTGACGGTGACGGTGTAGGTGATCTTGTCGCCCGCCTTGACGGGGTTCTTCGCGTCGGAGGTCTTGGCGATCGTCAGCTGGGCGATGTTCCCGGCGGTGGAGCAGAGCGGGTCGGTCGATCCGGGCGGGCAGTTGGAGTCGGGCGGGCCGACGACCGCGTTGGTGACCTGCTTGTCGCCCCTGGCGGGCTTGTCGACGGTGACCGAGTAGGTGATGGTCACCGAGCCGCCCGCGGGCACGACGCCGTTCCAGGACAGCACGGGGGCGGCGTAGGAGACGGTGCCGGAGCCGGCCTTCGCGTCGTTGTCGTAGGTGGCGTCGTCGAGGTCCTTGCTCAAGTCGTCGGTGATCGAGGCGCCGGTGTACGGGGCGGTGCCGGGGTTGGTCAGGACGACGGTGTAGGTGATCTTGTCGCCGGGCTTGACCGGGGTCTTCGCGTCCGAGGACTTGGCGATCTTCAGTTCGGCGATCGGCACGGTGCTGGAGCAGGCCCGGTCGGTGGAGCCCGCGGCGCAGTTGGAGTCGGCCGGGCCGACGACCGCGTTGGCGAGCTGGTGGTCGCCGGTGTCGGGCTGCTTGACGGTCACCGAGTAGGTGATGGTCACGCTCTGGCTCGCGGCCAGGTCGCCGTTCCAGGTGATGGCGGGCGAGGCGAACACGGCCGTCCCCGAGGAGGCGGTGACGTCGTTGTCGTAGTCGGCGTCGTCCAGCACCTTCGTCAGGTCGTCGCTGACGCTCACGCCGGTGCGGGGGGCGCCGACCAGGTTGGTGACGGTGACGGTGTAGGTGACCTTCTGGCCGGGCTTGGCCGTGACGGCGTCGGCGGTCTTGGTGACCTTCAGGCCGGTCACGTCCTCGTGGGTGGTGCAGCCCGCGTCGGCGCCGGTGGTGCAGTTCGAGTAGCCGTTGCCGGTGACGCTGTTGTCGAGCTTCCCGTCGCCGCCGTCGGGGTCGTTGACGGTCACCGAGTAGGTGATGGTGGCGATCTGACCGGCGGCCAGGGTGCCCGACCAACTCAGCTTCGGCGCTGCGTAGGCGACGGTGCCCGCGCTGGCCTTCGCGTCGCCGTCGTACGTCGCGTCGTCGACCACCTCGCTCAGGTCGTCGACGGCGGTGGCGTCCACCGGCACCCGGCCGGTGTTCTCGACCGTCACGGTGTAGGCGACCTTGTCGCCCGGGTGGACGGTGCTGCCGGAGGCGGGGGAGGCGGTCTTGGTGATCGTGTACTGCGGGACGGCGAACTCCACCGTGGCGCACTCGGGGGCCAGCAGGCCGACCAGGTCGGCGGTGTTGGCCGCGCAGTTCTGGTAGGTGGCGGCGGTGGCGGAGGTGACGTCCACGCTCAGCGTGCAGGAGGCCTGACCGGCCGTCAGGTCGCCGGCCAGCTTCACCGAGGTGCCCCCGGCGTCGGCGGTGACCTTGCCGTTGGTGCAGGTGGTGGCGGTGTTCGGGGTGGGCGCCACGGTCAGGCCGGCGGGCAGGTTGTCGGTGAACGACCAGCCGTCCTTCTCCAGCAGGTCCGAGGTGTTGGTGATGGTGAACGTCAGCGTGGACGTCCCGCCGACCGGGGCGGGCGAGGGGCTGAAGGACTTGTCGATCTGCGGGGTGACGTCCAGGATCCGCATGTTGTCGAACGCCGCGTCGTTGCCCGCGCCGGTGTTGGCGCTGTTGCGCAGGATGATCCCGAACTCGCTGCCGGTGAACAGGTACGGCTTGTTCGCCGTCGCCTGGACCACGTTGATCGGGGCCTTCGCGTCCGGGTAGGTGTACTCCTTGGCGCCCGGGTCGGTGCACGGGTTGAGCGGCACCGTGTTCAGCGCGATCTCGGTGCCGCCGGTGGTCAGGAAGAAGTTCTGCTGCGGGTCCGCGTACGCGCCGTCGTAGCAGACCGCACCGGAGGAGACGGAGGCGGTCAGGTAGTGGTTGGCACCGGTGACGGGAATGGTCCCGTTGGTCTGCAACTGGACGTCGGTGGGCGTGTAGGTGCCGTCCTCGGTCCACGCCGCGACGCTGTGGTTCTGCGTCGGGACGGCGCTGCCGCTGTACTCGCCGATCGCGGTGGCCACGTCCGCCAGGGTGTTCCAGAACTCGTCGGTCTTGCACTCCGCCGGGACGGGCCCCCGCTCGGCGTAGTCCATCACCCAGCCGTTGCAGAACGCCAGCCAGGACGGCGACGCCGTGTACGTCATGCCCGAGGCGCCGGTGTAGGCGGGCAGCCGGATCGGCGCCAGGCCCGCCATGCCGTTCTCGAAGTCCTCGTCGTACACCACCACCGGCGCCGCCGGAACCCCCGCCACCCGGTGCGCACCGGACCCGGCCGCTGCGGCCTTCGCCACCTGCCCGCCGTGGCCCGCCGCCGCGACGGGGGTCACGCCCAGCGTGCTCAGCGCCAGGCCGAGCGTCACCGCCAGCGCCGACTCCCAGCGTGTCCGTACCCGACCGCCTACCGGTTTCAACCGAAGCATCCGGCGCCTCTCCCTCATGACTGACAGATCGTCAGTAGGAACTTTCGCGCCGACTCCCGCCCGTTCCGGGCCCAGCGGATCTGACACGCGAGAACCGCCCCCGATTGGCCGCGACCGCGTCCACAGGTCCGCCTGCGGTGACGCGTCCCGGATCGCGCCGGCAGCTCGCAGCCCGGAAGGTGTGCACTTTCGGGCCGCGCCCGGGGGCGCGCGAGTGCGGCGGTGCGCCGCTCGGGCGCGCACGCGTCACCTCAGCAGCCACGGTGGGCACCACGATGCACACCCGTCCCGACTCCCTTGGACGCGCGGCCGGGACGCGCACACGATGGAAAGCCTCCCAGGGCCCGGCTCGTGCGGCCCTGTTGTCGGAGCCCCGGGCGCCCGCTGTTCCAGCCGTCCAACCCGCCGCTCCCCCCCGGACGACCCCTCGGCCGCTCCCCCTCCCGTAGCTCGGCCGCCGCGCCCCTACGACGCGGCCGATCGGAGAACCCTCATGCTCCGCCAACCTCTCCGCGCCCCGCTCGCCCGTCCCGCCGCCCTACTGATCGCCGCCGTCCTGGCCGTCTTCGGCCTCGCCGGCGTCGCTCGGCCACCAACGCCGTGCAAACGGCGAGCGCGGCGACGAACTCGGCGGTTCTGCGGGGGTTCACGAGGTCCCCCGGCAGGTTCGGTTCTGATGGGTGGTGAGGTGCTCCAGGCCGTGGCGGTGCAGGGCGGCCGGCAGGCGCCGGAGCGGGTCACCGGGCACCGGCCGGGCGGCAGTGGCGCAACGGCCATGGGGCGGCGGCGTGGTGAGGGGGCATCGGGTCTCCGGGCATGAGGGGGTCCCCGTGCCGACCAGGCTTCCCGGCTCACCTGGCGGTGGTCGTGGCCCGTGCCGGGCACCGTGGCGAGGGGCCGTGCGGGCGGCCGCCGAGCCGTGGTGGCCGCAAAGGGTCTGTCAAGGAGCCGTAAGAGTCGTATAAAGTCACTCGCGGTGTGCCGGGAAGCCTGGTCGGCGAGCAAGGGGACAGCCCTCTTGTTCCTCAGCCGATCCGGGGGTTCCCTTCGTGGTGCTCGTCGTCGTGTTCGGGGCCGCGCTGCTCGTCGCGGTCCTGCTGTCGGGCCTGGCCGCCCGCACCGTGCTCTCCACCTCGCTGCTGTTCCTCGCCGCCGGCGCCCTGGCCGGTGACGGCCTCCTCGGCCTGATCCACATCACCCCGGACAGCCCGGTCGTCTCGGCGACGGCGGACCTGGCGCTGTTCGCGGTGCTGTTCACCGACGGCATGCACGTCGCCTTCCCCGCCCTGCGCGCCGCCTGGCGCAACCCCGCCCGGGCGCTGGGCCTGGGGATGCCGCTGGCCTTCGTCGGCATGGCGCTGGTGGCGCACCTGCTGGTCGGGCTGGACTGGACGACGTCGTTCCTGGTGGGTGCGGTCCTCGCGCCGACCGATCCGGTGTTCGCCTCCGCGATCGTGGGCCGCAAGGAAGTCCCGGCCCGGCTGCGGCAGTTGCTGAACGTCGAGTCCGGGCTGAACGACGGACTGGCGTTGCCGGTGGTGCTGGTGCTGATCACCGCGGCCGGACCCACTTCGCCCCACTTCGAGGCGTCGCTGCCCACCACCGGCCTGGAACTCGTCGGCGGCCTCGCCCTCGGCGTCGTCCTGCCGCTGGTGGTCAACGCCCTGGTGCGGGTGCCCGGCCTGGGCGCGGAGGCCAAACTGCAGCCGCTGCTGCCGCTGGCCTGCGGCGTGGTCCTGTACGCGGCCTGCCACCTCACCCACGCCAACCCCTACCTGGCCGCGTTCTCCGCCGGAGCCGTCCTCGCCTCCACCGCGCCCGAATCGAAGACGGCGTTCGAGCCGCTCGGCGAAGCGCTCGCCGAACTCGCGAAGTTCGCCGCGCTGCTGGTCTTCGGCGCGCTGCTGACCCCCGATCTGTTCAGCGGCCTGTCCTGGGGCGGGTACGCGGCCGTGGCACTGGCGATCGTGCTGATCCGCCCGGCCTCGCTGCTGCTCTCCCTGATCCGCTCCCGCATCGACCGGCGCGAGCAGCTGGTGGCGGCCTGGTTCGGCCCGAAGGGCTTCGCCTCCGTCGTCTACGGGCTGCTCGTGCTGCAGGCCGGAATCCCGCAGGGCGAGCGGGCGTACACCCTGATCGCGGTGTGCATCGCCGCCTCGATCGTCGTGCACTCCAGCACCGACGTTCCCATCGCCCGACTCTTCCACGTCGACCAACCCGAGCCCGGAGCCGTCCCGCTCCCGGCACGACCCCGCACCCTCACCCCGGAGGCGCCCGATGCGCGCGCGTGACCTCGCCGAACCCTTCCCCACCGTCGGCCTCGACGACCAGGCCCTGGACGCCGCCCGGCTGCTGGCCGAGCACCGCCTCCCCGGTGTGCTGGTCGTCGACGGCCCCGGCACGCCCCGCGCCGTCCTCCCGGCGTCCCAGCTCGTGCGCCTGCTCGTGCCCGGCTACGTCATCGAGGACCCCTCGCTCGCCGCCGTGATCGACGAGGCGCACGCCGACCGGCTCTGCGAGGAGCTGACCGGCGTGCGGGTGCGCGAGTGCCTGCCCAAGGACGCGCCCCCGCCACCGGTCGCCGACGCCGAGGACACCGCGGTGGAGGTCGCCGCGCTGATGGCCCGCACCCGCAGCCCGCTGGTCGCCGTCGTGGAGCGGCCCCCCGGCAGCCGAGCAGCCGCCGGGGGGCGGCTGCTCGGCGTCATCACCGCCTCGAACCTGCTGCACCGACTCCTGGGGGACGCGTGAACGACTGGCACGCCTGGGCGGCCCTGGCGGTCTTCGCCGCCGCCTACGTCCTGATCATCACCGAGTGGGTCCACCGCGTCGCCGCGGCGCTCGGCGGCGCCGCCGCGATGCTCGCCCTCGGCGCCACCGACGACGAGGCCGCGTTCTTCTCCACCGACTCCGGCATCGACTGGAACGTCATCTTCCTGCTGATGGGCATGATGATGATCGTCGGCGTCCTCAAGCGCACCGGCCTGTTCGAGTACCTGGCCATCTGGTCCGTCAAACGCGCCCGCGCCGAACCCTTCCGCGTGATGGCGATGCTGGTGGTCATCACCGCCGCCGCCTCCGCACTGCTCGACAACGTCACCACCGTGCTGCTCGTCGCCCCGGTCACCCTGCTGGTGTGCGAGCGCCTGGGCCTGAAGGCCGCGCCGTTCCTGATCGCCGAGGTCTTCGCGTCCAACATCGGCGGCACCGCCACCCTGGTCGGCGACCCGCCCAACATCATCATCGCCAGCCGCGGCGGCCTGACCTTCAACGACTTCCTCGTCCACCTCGCCCCGCTCGCGATCGTCCTGACCGCCGTCCTGCTGGCGATGTGCCGCTTCCTCTTCCGCGCGCACTTCACCCACGACGAGCAGCGCGCCGCCGAGGTGATGGCCCTGAACGAGCGCGAGGCGATCCGCGACCGCCGCCTGCTCGCCCAGGGCCTCGCCGTCCTGGCCCTGGTCATCGCCGGGTTCGTCCTGCACCCCGTCGTCCACTACGCCCCGTCCGTGGTCGCCCTGCTCGGCGCCGGAATCCTCGTCGCGGTCTCCAAGGCCGAGGTCAAGGACGTCCTCGCCGAGGTCGAGTGGCCCACCCTCGCGTTCTTCGCCGGCCTGTTCGTCATGGTCGGCGCCCTCATCGAGACCGGCGTCATCGAAACCGTCTCCAAGGCCCTCGCCGACGCCACCGGCGGCAGCCCGCTCGGCGCCGTCATGCTCCTGCTCGTCGCCTCCGCCGTCCTGTCCGGCGTTGTCGACAACATCCCCTACGTGGCCACCATGGCCCCCATCACCGCCGACCTCGCCCACACCGTCGGCCAGCCCTACGGCCACGTCCTGTGGTGGGCCCTCGCCCTGGGCGCCGACCTCGGCGGCAACGCCACCGCCATCGGCGCCTCCGCCAACGTCGTCGTCCTCGGCATCGCCGAACGCAACCGCCAACCCATCAGCTTCTGGACCTTCACCCGCTACGGCATCCCCGTCACCGCCGCCACCATCGCCGTCTCCGCCCTCTACCTCTGGCTGCGCCACTTCGCCCTCGCCTGAACACCTCCGGCCCACCGGTGTCGGAGGACCGCTGCCTACCAGCCGAGCAGTTCGGGCTGCTTGTTGGGGGCGGTCGGTTCGGCTCCGGCCTCGGCGAAGGCGCGCAGGGCCTGGACGAGTCCGGTGCGCCGGCGGGCGGGCATGGCCTGGACGGTGCGGCGGATCTCCTCGCGGCGGCGTTCGGTGGCTCCCACGACGGTGCGGGCGCCCTGTTCGGTGAGGGCGGCGCGGACCTCGCGCCGGTCCTCGGAGCGGGTGTCGCGCACGACCATGCCGGCGGCGGCGAGGCGCTCCAGCATGCGCATCGCGGTGGACGGGTTGACGGCGAGGTGCTCGGCCAGGCGCGAGAGGCTCATCGGGCCCCTGGAGTGGAGCAGGACGAGCATGCGGGCGCGTCTCGTCGGCCCGGGTCAGCCGCCCCGCCGTGGAGCCGCCCCGCCGTGGAGCCGAGGCCCGAGCCGATCCGTACGATCGGACCCTCCCGGCCCACCGAGCCGCCGCCGATGCACAGCGCCGAGGCCAGCGCCTTGACCGCCGCCGCCTGCGGCGCGATCCGCCCGCCCCGCCGGGCGACTGCGTGCACCACCTCCGGCACGCCGTGCCCGGCCCCCGACGGAATCGAGGAGACCGTGCCCAGCCGGGTCAGAACACCCAGGCCGCCCGCCGGCGTGCGCCGCTGGGCCCTGCGCCGGCCGATCCTGCTGTTCCGCCTGCACCTGGACCGCCTGCTCGGCGAGCGGATCGCCCTGCGCCACCCGCGCACCGCCCGCCGCCCGATGCGGATGTGCGGCCTGGAGCCCGCGTCACCGGAGGCAGCTCGCAGACGGCCTCCGGTGGGGCCCCGGCCGAGGCGGAGCACCTCCCGACCGGGCACCTGACGGGTCGGTGGATCGACGCGCGGTCAGTTCAGGGTGGCGGCCAGGGTCGCGCCGGCTTCGGCGGTGGCGGCGGGGACTTCGGTCCGCCAGGCGGGGTCGCGGACGACGGCCTGCCAGGCAGCCGTGGTGAGCGGAGGGGCGGGGCGGTCGGCCAGGCCGGACGGGTGCTCCGGCGACGGGGCCGGACCGTTGCCCACGACGAGGTCGACGGACGTCCCGTCGGCCCGCTCCAGGCGGACCTTCCTGAAGTAGTAACCCCCCTCGGGGCCTACCCCGGTGACGGCGCTGAACATGGTCCCCGAGGCATCGGTGGTGCTGGTGCAGCCGGTCGGTTCGGCTCCCCCGGGGCGGGTGCCGTGGTCGGTCAGGTCCACCTGATCGCAGTTCCACGACGTGCCCTTCGGATCGGGAGGGCTCATCACGACGTAGATGTGGGCGGCGCCCCGGCCGTCGTCGTACTCCACCGTGAAGTCGGTCGCGGCAGCCCGGGTCCACTCGAACGGGCCCGGCCGGAACTTGCTGAGCTTCCCGCCGGGGGGCAGCAGGTCGGCCAGGACCTTGAGCATCGCCTCGGCGGTGACCGGCACTGTCACCGGCGCCGTCACCGGACTGGGCGCCACGACGGTCGTGGTGGTGGTGGTGGCGGCGGTGGACGGCGTGCCGGCCGTGCTGGCGGCGGGCGGCGTGCCGATGACCGCCGGGCCGGCGACCGGACGGGGCATCACCACCGCGCCCGCGGTGGCCAGGGCGACCACCACCGCGGTGGCACCGGCGATCCGCAGGCGCCGACGGCGGCGGCGAATCCTGTGCCCCTGTGCTTCCGCCTCGGCGACGATGGCGCCGACCGGCGAGGCGAGGCCGTCGACGCTCTCGCCGAGCAGGCGGCTCAGATCGTGCTCAAGGTCCATGGCCTGGTTCCTCGTTGTCGACTCGGGGGGATGGTCGGTCGGTCAGCGGTGGAAGAGGGACTCGCGGTCCTCGCCCAGGATCTCCCGCAGCTTGGCCAGCGAACGGAAGTTGAGGCTCTTCACGGCACCGGGGGAGATGCCGAGCATGTCGGCCACGGCCTCGATGCTGTGGTCCTCCAGGTAGCGCAGCACCACCACCGCCCGGCTGCGGGGCGGAAGTTGCTTCAGGGCGGCGACCATGACCAGTCGCAGCTCGCCGCCGTCATTCGGCGTGGACGCCTGCTCCGGCAGGTCGGTGGTGACGATCTCGGACGACTTCCGCAGCCGCTTCTGCGAGAGGTAGTTGCGCAGCAGCACCTTCCGGGCGTAGGCGTCGATCGTGGGCCCGTCGTCACCGCCACGCCGCAGTCGGCTCCAGACCGAGAACATCTTCGCCAGCGTGGTCTGCACCAGGTCCTGGGCCTGGTGCCAGTCCCCGCACATCAGGTAGGCGACCTGGAAGAGCCGGTGGGCACGGCTGCTCGCGAACTGCTCGAATTCGAGCCCCTGCTCCATGCCGTCGCCCCCCGTGCCCCGTGCCGTACCGATGTCGCCAGTACCACGCGTCGGCGGCCCGCCGGGTTACGCGCGCGAAGCAACTTTTTGATCACAGCGCACCGGCACCCGCGGGCACGGTCATCCCGGCCACCGGGTTCTCCGCGGCCGGCCCCGCCGCCGCCGCCGGCCCGGAACCCGCTGCCGTGGCTGGCCGGCCCGGCCACGGCGGACCGCCGACTACCTCCGTCAGCGGCTCGACGAGAAGGCCCTGTGCCTCAAGCACCCCGTACCCGGTACCCGGTCGGCGTCGGCCGGGCTCCCGCCCGCGCTGCCTCGCGTCAGCGGTGCTCGGGGTTCTCGAAGTCGAAGCGGCAGCCGGCGTCCCACTCGGAGCGCTGGTTGCCGTGCGCCGGGATGCCGCCCGCGTCCTTCAGCAGCCGGGCCAGGTGCAGCTGGTTCCAGGTCATGAAGGTGACGTTCCGGTTGGTGAAGTCGTTCTCGGGCCCGCCCGACCCCTCGTCCAGGTACGACGGCCCCGGCCCGGCCGGACCGACCCAGCCCGCGTCCGCCTGCGGCGGGACGACGTACCCCAGGTGCTGGAGGCTGTACAGCACGTTCATCGCGCAGTGCTTGGCGCCGTCCTCGTTCCCGGTGATCAGACAGCCGCCGACCCGGCCGTAGTAGGCGTACTGGCCGTGCTCGTTGAGGACGGACGAGCAGGAGTACAGCCGCTCGATCACCCGCTTCATCACGGAGGAGTTGTCACCGAGCCAGACCGGCGGAACACTCTGGCACCCTAGCTGACCTGCGGCGAAGACGGCCAGACCTTCGCGGCCTTCCAGGGGCGCACGGGATACGAAAACTCCGCACACAACAGCGGCACCGCCTGAACGGTGCCGCCGTACAGGAAGGCGGATACCCCGGATACCGCAGCATTCTCCACGTGCACCATTCATCGAACGCATTGGTGGGCCCGCCTGTCACACGTGTCGGGACCACAGAATTTGAACCTGTACCGCCCTTGACCCCCAACGTCCGAACTGGGGTCCGGCTGATGCTCGCTCATCCGAATTTCGCAGGTCAGGGCCTGTCACATCCAGCCTCCATGACGCCCGATACTGCCTCGTGACACCCAGTCCGTGAGAAGCGCGTGAGAGGCAGCCCCACCAAGGCGCTGGATGCAGAGCCCTAGCAGTTCCTCAGAAGACGGCCGGCCAACGGCCACCGGCCGATCGAAGAAGTCGCCCCATCGAACCCTATGCCCATGCTCCCGGGTACGCCCTCTACCCATCCGTCAGGCCCTGCGATCTTCCTCCCAGTGTGTTGCCTGGCGCGTGTCGCCGCCGACCGGCCACACCGTGCTCCGCGCCCTGCGCCGTAAGCCCTGTCGGCACGCCGAACGAGCCAGCGAACCTTGGTGCCAGGAGCACCAAGTGCGAGGAGGTGTGAGTTCTCCTCGGTTCTGGGCCCGCCAGCTGCGGCCCGTCGCTCCAGCGCCTCTACTTCGCACCAGAACACGCAGTCCACATCCTTGCCGGGCAGGCCGAGCGACTCATCGCCGAGGGACCGGAACCGGCGCACAGCGGTGGCGCACAACTCGGTGAACGGTTGAGTGATGGGAACGCAGAGCGGGTGGATCCCGTCGTCGGCAGGAGAGTTCATGTCGGGCAGGTTGGAGGACTGGGCCGGTCAGCGGCGACATGAGCCGCATCTGTGAAGGACGGTCTACTGCCCTGTCGGCGGGGTCGCAGCCCCCGCCCGTCTGGTTCTGGGTACCAGGGGCGCCTGTGTCCTGCGTGTCCAATCAGGGCTGGCCCGGTTGGACGCCCAGGGGGTGCCTGGTTCGGGCGGGGTCGGGGAAGTAGGTTGTCAGGCAGGCTGGCGCGTTGGGGGCGTTGTGGAGGAGAGCGAGTTCAATGAGGCGGTGGCTCGGCGGATCCGCCAGGCGCGAGTGCGTGCCGGGGTGACGCAGGAGTATGTGGGCAGGCGTGTGGGGCTGTCTCGCGGCTCGATCACGAACATCGAGTCTGGGACGCAGTCGCCGCCGTTGTACCGGTTGGCGCTGATCGCTTCGGCGCTGAACGTGGAGCCCGCTGATCTGCTGCCGTCGATTCAGCCCGACGAGGTGTCCGGCCTGCCGGCACGGCATGCGGCCGATGTCGCCGCCGTGTGGGCCCAGGCGGCGAAACTGAAGGACGGTCATGGCGAAGGCTGACCTCGCGGCGCGTGAACTGCTCGAAGAGTTCCAGGTCCGCACCCCGCCGGTCGATCCCGTCGCACTGGCCGAGCGTCTGGGCATCCTTGTGGTGCCGCAGAAACTGGACGACGACGTTTCGGGCATGCTCCTGCGCAAGGACGGCAGCTGTGTCATCGGCGTCAACCGGTCCCACAGTGCTGAGCGGCGCCGTTTCACGGTGGCGCACGAGCTCGGGCACCTGCGGCTGCACGAAGGGCGTCCGCTGATCCTGGACACGGACACGCGGGTGAACTACCGCAACACGGTGTCGAGCATGGCCACCGACCGCGAAGAGATCGACGCGAACCGCTTCGCTGCCGCGCTGCTCGCTCCGGAGGCCATGGTCCGGCAAGCGGTTCGGTCCGTGGGCTTCCGGACTGCGGAGGAACTAGTGCGCGTTCTGTCCGGCCGTTTCCAGTTGAGCGAGATCGCCATGACCTACCGCCTGATGAACCTGGGCATCGTGTCCGGGCCAGCGCGGTAGAGGAGCTTCTGCCCCCGTGGCGCTCGGGTAGGAGTGTGGCCGCACCGAGTGCCGTCAACAGCTGTCGTGCAGTCAGAAACCTTGCTGCACAACGATGTCAGGGAAACTGACTTTCGTAGAAGGTATTGTGCCAGCCTGCTCGACCGTGTAACAGTGGTACGGCAGGGAGTGAACCGCTCTCCTGCGATCGAGGTGGTTCCTGCGCCGTGTGAGACCGGCTGCCGCCTCGTAGGGCTGTACCGAGTGCACGCGCCCGGCCGTGAGCCGGGCACCGCTGGCCGGACAGCACCTCCCGACAACGCACCCTGTACAGCTTCACGCGCCGTTGCCGCCGATGCTCGCCCCCAAA
Source organism: Kitasatospora sp. NPDC004272 (assembly GCF_053603035.1). NCBI lineage: Bacteria > Bacillati > Actinomycetota > Actinomycetes > Kitasatosporales > Streptomycetaceae > Kitasatospora > Kitasatospora sp. NPDC004272. The sequence goes on from NZ_JBSGET010000035.1 coordinate 21,230, forward strand.
TCTGCAGGAGCACGCCTGCATACGGCTGAATCGACGGCGGGGCGTGAACTGCCTCGTCCGGCAGGCCACGTGTCCGCTCGTGCCGCCAATCGGTGCCTTGTTGCCCTGTCCTGGCCGTGTTCGCTGCCGTTCCTGGACGCGGCAGGCCGACATGCGCTCTTCCGAACGGCCGCTTCCGCTGTGCCCGCTCCATCCGCCACTGACTCCTGAGAGGAACAGACCCGTGCAACACGTCAGCAGCTTCCGCACCTTCCTGCGGGAGACCGTCAACCTGAGCAAGGCCAAGCTCGACATCCTCGACAGCCGAGTCGAGTCCGTCTACCAGGCACTTCAGGAGGGCGCCGAACTCGGCCCCCTGATCCTCGGCAAGGAGCCCCAGGGATCGTGGGCGCACCGCACCATCATCAACCCCGTCGGCGACAAGGAGTTCGACGCCGACTTCATGCTCCACCTCACCGAGGTGCCGGAGTGGGCCGACAGCCCGAAGACCTACATCGACAAGGTCTACGGTGCTCTCCACCGGCACAGCGTGTACGGGAAGATGTTTCACACCCGCAAGTGCCGCTGCGTGCAGTTGAAGTACGCCAACTTCATGCACGTCGACATCGTCCCTCACCTGTTCCTCGCGGACGGCCGGGAGGTGATCGTCAACCGCGACGGCAACTGCTGGGAGGAGACCAACCCCGAAGGCTTCACCGCCTGGATGCGGGAGAAGGACAACATCGCCGAAGGCAACCTCCGCAAGGTCGTCCGGCTGATGAAGTTCCTGCGGGACCACAAGGGCTCATTCACCGGAACCCGGTCCATCATCCTCACCACCCTGCTCGGCGAACGCGTCAGCCAGGCCACGGCCCTGGCCAACCCCGGCTGCTACGGCAACGTGCCCACCGCGCTGCTGACCATCGTCGAGGACCTCGACCTCTGGCTGCAGGCCCGCCCCGGCAAGCCCCCCATCGCCGACCCCTCCGGTTCCGGGGCCACCTTCGACCACCGCTGGGACCAGGCCACCTACAACTACTTCCGCGCCCGCATCCACACCCACGCCCAGGAGATCCGCGCCGCCTACGACGAGCAGGACCCGGACAGGAGCGTCAGGTTGTGGCGGAACCTGTTCGGAGACTCCTTCCCCTCCCTGCCGGGCACCTCCTCGTCGTCGACGGCTTCGAAGTTCGCCGCCGCGACGCTGCTCACCACGGCCGCGCGCCCCGGGCGCGCGGGATGACCAAGCGCAGGCACCGCCCGGGGAGCCCCAACGACTGGCAGCGCCGACAGTTGGCCGAACTCAAGACGCTCGCGGACGAGCACCCCGGGGAGGTGCGGATGCCCGGCAGGCCCCGCACCACCCCCGGCGGCCGCGTGGCTGTCGCGGTCCACCTCCGCACCGCGGACATTGCGCACTCACCGGGCGGCCTGCGGCTGGCCGACACCGAGGAGTTCCTGCTCGTCCTTCCGCCCGCGCCCCTGGCCCCGCCCGAAGTGCTCACCCTGGACTACCGCTTCGCCGGCGCCCCTCATGTCCTGCAGGGAAACCGCCTGTGCCTCTACCTCGACCCGGCCCGCGAATGGGACCCCTGGGCGGGCATCACGTCCGTCGTGAACCGCCTGTGGCAGTGGCTCACCGACGCGGCGGCAGGGAAGTTCGACGCCGACACCGCGCTCTACCACGCCGTCGGCGGCGTCCTCCACAGCACGCCCGGCACCCCCACCGTCGTCGTGCGCGAGCCGGTGGCACCCGGCCGCGCCGCCGTCGGCTGGCTCACCCCTCGCACCATCCACCGCCTCGACCTGACCAGCCGCCCCCAGGACGACGGCAGCCACCGGACCCCTGTCCTCACGCTGGACAACTTCCTGCCCCTGGGAGCGGGCGATACCCTGGCGGACCTGCTGGCCTCCCTCGACCACGCCCCCGCCGCAACGCCCCGCCCGGCAACGGAGCCCGGCCCCGTTGCCCGAGCCCTGCTGACAGCGCTGGCCGCCAGTGCCCTGCGTAACCCCGAAGGCACCGCGCAGCACTTCGTCCTGGCAGTCCCGCACCCCGCGACGCCCCGCTCGCCCCTGTTCCTCCTCGCCGGGCGCCTGCCGTCCGGCCCGAGCGACCTGCTGCGCCGACTCGCCGACCGCGTGACGCCACGCCACCTGGACAACCTTCCTGTCGAGTTGAGCGGCGCCGCCATCGAATGGTGCTACCTCTCCGACGAACGCCCGGCGGTCACCACCCGACGCGACGCACACCGTCCCGTCCGCGCCTTCGAAGGACTTCACGTCCACGTCTGGGGATGCGGCGGCATCGGCTCGTGGGCAGCCGAGCTGATGGTCCGCGCCGGAGTCTCCCGCCTCACCCTCAGTGACTCCGCGCCGGTCACCGGCGGCCTCCTCGTGCGGCAGAACTACGCCGAGGAACACATCGGTATGCCGAAGGCCCGCGCCCTGGCCCAGCGCCTGGCCGACATCCGGGACGACGTCGCCATCGAGGTGGCCCCGCAGCCCCCCTCGCCCGAACTCCTGGAGGCGGCGGACCACGCCGACCTCGTCCTCGACGCCACCGTCAGCGTCAGCGTCGGCCGCTTCCTGGACCAACTCGCACAGCGCCCGCAACGCAGAGCCGTACTGGCCCAGTTCGCCGTGGACACCCGCAGCGCATCCCTCGGAATCCTCACCCTCGTCGCCCCCGACACCACCAGCGGCCCCAGCGTGGTCGACCAGACCGTCGGCCGACGTGTCCTGGCCGCACCGGACCTCGAGCCCTACCACGGCCTGTGGACCGAACCGGCGCCCGGGGACGAGCTCCGGCCGGTCCGCGGCTGCTCCGTACCCACCTTCCACGGCTCCGCCGCGGACCTCATGGCGACGACCGCCGCTCTGGTCAACCTCCTGGGCGTACAGATGCGCCACCCGGTCTCCGGAACCCACCTGTGCGCCCAGCCCCACACCGGAGTCGACCCCGCGCACCGGTTCATCGCCCACGAGGAGTCGGCACGGCAGGGACGGTGAACCGGAGCGCCGTGCCGCATCAGCCGGTGGCCGGGCCGACCTCCAGCGTGGACACGTACTGCCCCGCGAGCCTTTCGTAGATGACCAGTTGGGGGTGCACCTGAGGATGGTGCGTACGTCCCAGCATCACCGCCGCGGACATCGGGACGGCCGGCAGGACGTGCAGGCGCCGCAGAGTCTTCGCCTCGATCTCCAAGCCCGCCAGAAACCGTCTGATGGTGTGCTCCAGCGACTGCAGGGAAGCCTGCTGCCGCAGGATGTCCGGGTGCGTCGGTGCGTTGACCGGGCTGATCTCGTAGCGGCGCAGAGCGGCGAGGCCGCTCGGAATCTCACGCCTGGCGATCGTCCCGGAGACGTTCATGATCACCGCGGCCTCTTCCCCGGCCGGCACGTCCTGGTCCACGCGCACCGTGAACTCCGTTGCCGGGCCGTCCTCCACCGGCCAGATCCACGACTGCTCGTGGCGGTGGCGCTGGTACACATCCGTTGGCACGGTGTCGTCCAGCAGGGAACCCAGGTGGACGAGCAGGGGCAGGCGTGCGAACCCAAAGACGCTGACGTGCTGCACGCTGCCGCGGTCGATGCCTGCCCGCAGCTGATTCTTGATCACCTCGTCGATGGCCCTGGTCGCGTACCGGTAGTAGCTGCGGCTCTCGGCAGCGGCGGACCGCGCGTCCTGCGACGGGGTGCAGTACTCGCCGGGCAGGTGCCGCAGGTCGACCTCGACCCCATGGCGGGAGTAGGACTCGAGGAACAGCGGGAAGCGGGAGCGCGCGGTCACGGCGTCCACGGCGGCGCTCCGTGACAGCTCCACGGCCTGGCCGTGCACCGATCCCACCACTCGCACCACCGTGGTCGCGCGATGCGGGCCCAGCCCCGTCACATGCCGGATGCGGTCTTCGTGCTCCAGCTTCAACCGGCGCAGCCGCTCGACGGTGAAGACGTCCAGGGCGCCCTGCGCGTCGATCTCGGCGTGCTCGTCGGCGCACAGCAGCATCAGGTTGTCCGCACTGTCGCGAAGATCGGGATTCAGCGGATGCCCGCCCCGTGGCGACCGCGCATCAGTGCTCTGCCCAACGATGTGCGCCAGCTCGCCCAGGTTCAGAGTGCGCCATGACAAGGATCCTTCCAGTAGGTAGGTGTTGCACAGCGCGCACCGCCCCCCGCTGCGAACCCATACCTCCAACCGGTCCCGGGTAGGAAGAGTCTTCCTCCGGTGTGCCGGGCGACCCCCGCTCAACTTCGCCGCCTTCGCCGTCCCCTGTGCCTGCCAGGTACGACCATAGGCGATAACTACTTTCCTAATCGTAAGGAATTGACATTCCGCGCACCGCAGTTTGAGCATTGCCCCGGGATGTGGACACCTTGACACTTGGATCTTGTAGATCCAGGGGGGAAGTCCAGGTGGGACGTCCGTCGAAGTACTCGGACGAGTTCCGTCGTGATGCCGTGGCGCTGTACCGGGCCTCGGAGGGCCGGCGCACGTTCGTGGCCGTCTCGAAGGAGATCGGGGTCAACCACGAGACCCTGCGGAACTGGGTGAGGGCCGCCGATGCCGAGCCAGCGTCGACCGGGCAGGCACTGAGCGCTGACGAACGGGCCGAGCTCGCCCGTTTGGGCAAGGCCGAGCGAGAGTGGCAGGTGGAGAAGGAGATCCTGCGTCGGGCAGCGGCCTATTTCGCACGGGAGATGAAGTGAGGGACCGCCGCTGGGACTTCATCTCCGCCCACGCCGCCGAGTTCGGCGTCCAGCGGTTGTGCGAGGTCCTGGGCGTCGCCCGTTGCGGGTACTACGCATGGCAGGCCGGGGTTCGGGCCCGTGCCGATCGGGCGGCAGCCGAGGCCGCGCTCGTGGGCGAGATCCGCGAAGTCCACCGGGAGACCCGGGGCGCCTACGGGGTGCCGAGGGTGCACGCGGAACTGTGGGCCGCGCGGTCAACCGCAAGCGGACAGGCCGCCTGATGCGCGAGCACGGCATCGTGGGCCTTCACCTGCGAAAACGCTGCCGCACCACCGTCCAGGACAGGAGCGCGCCACCCCTGCCGGACCTGATCGGTCGGAACTTCACCGCAGACAGGCCCGATGTCCGCTGGGTCAGCGACATCGCGTATCTGCCGGTCGGCGGTTCGTGGATGTATCTCGCGACCGTGATCGACCTGCACTGGCGCCGCCTGGTGGGCTGGTCGCTGGCCGACCACATGCGCACCGAGCTGGTGGCCGACGCACTGGAGGCAGCGGCGGCCGCCCGCGGCGACCGAGTCGAAGGCGTGATCTTTCACCCGGACAGGGGCCCGCAATACGGCTCGGCCGAGTTCGCGAGGCTCTGCCGACGCTGCGGCGTCCGGCGGAGCGTGGGGAAGGTCGGCTCCAGCCACGGCAACGCCGCCGCGGAGAGCTTCTTCACCTCGCTGAAGCGGGAGTTGATGCACGGCGCGCTGGAGCAGTCGTTCTCAGGTGAGGCTTGAGGTGTTCCGGTGGCTCTAGCCTTGGTGCATGAGATCTTGGGACGAATCCGGCGGGACCGTTAGCAGCACCTTCGATGAGTGGGACACCGCAAACAAGGAGATCCGCGCCTTCCTTGAGCTCTCCACGAGGTGGTCCAAGCTCGGTGACGACGAGGCATGGCAGGCCAGCGGTAGGGACGTGGACGCTTACGAGCACAGCGTGCATCTGCTCTACCGGCCCGAATACCTCGGGATCCTGCATACCTCGGTACTCAAGGACGGCGTGACCGCCTTCGAGGTCTACATGGAGAAGGCGGTGGAAGAGGTGCTGCATCGCCGACGCAAGGAACTCACCCCTCTGCGCGTCAAGCGGCAGGAAAAGCACGAGTCACCACTGTGGTGGAGGGTGGTTCAGCTCCACGCTGACCTTGGCAACAAGGTGGAGCCGGAATCGGTGACAGAGATCCGGAAGCTCCGACACCTGCTGACCCATCAGCGCGGGCAACTGCGAACGGTGAAGCAACTGGAGGCCCACCGCGACGCAGTTGCCGAAGCCGCCATGGAGGACTGGCAGCGGCCCGAGCTGGGTGACCCGGTCCACCTGAGCCGGGAGAAGGTGCTCGCCGCGCTCGGAACACTGGAGGAGACGGTCCGCAACGCGGACCGCCGCATCTGGGAATACGGCTGGGGCGAGTGCAAGCTGCCACTCAACTTCAACGCAACCAATCCGAATCTGCAGGCCATCCCTGAGGCCGAAGTCGACGCATGGGCAGGTACCGTCTACGGCCGGTACAACTGAGAACACCCGGCCGAACGCAGGCCCGGCCCCGTTGTTGTCCGAGGCCGGGCACAAGGTGCCCTCGTCCTGCCGGGAGGACGACGTCTGCGCCGGTCAGCTCGGCCAAGAACGCAGGCTTGCCCATAGCCGCTCGCACCCGGCCCGGCGAGGCGTCCGGCGGCCGGGTCCGGCTGCTGATCACCTACATCGGGCCCCAGTCGTGGGCGTCGATGACACCGCTGTTGATCAGCGCGTCGCGCAACATCGTGACCTCTGGCACGTCGGCGCCGCAGGCCTTGAGGAGATCGACGGCGTGTCGGCGTACCTCGATGTCCGCCCAGGCGTCCCGGCCTGGCCGGGCGACCAACTGGGTCATCAGCCGCAGTGCGGTCGGGTTGTCCGGGAAACGTGCGGCGCGAGCAGCGACCACCTCGGGACATTCGAGCGGGGCGCCCGCGGACGCCGCGGTGAGCTCCAGCCACGAGGCGTCCGGCCACCGCGAGTACCGTGCGAAGGCCCCCGAGCCGGCCAGGCTGCCCGCCGGCAGCGAGGTATCGAGCGCGGCCCGCCACACCGCCTCGGCGGCTGCCACGTACCCGTCGGCCGCATCCGGGGGAACATGGGTGAGCAGCCCGGCGATACGGGAGAAGACCCGGCTGACGGCAGCCACGCCGGATGAGCCGGCAGCGACCCGGGGCAGCAAGTCCTGCAGTGGCCCGAGACACTGTGGGTCGCTCAGCAGCGCGATCGCAACGTGGGTGGCCGCCTCCGAGGGGCGGCCCGTGCTGAGGGCGTCGACCAGTTCGTCCCGGTCGAGCTCCGCAAGTAGCGGCGGGTGCGCAGGACCGAATCGGAGCCACAAATCGGCGGCGCTTCCCGGCCGCAGGACCAGCAGCGCCACACGGCGCTCCAGCGTCCACTGCGGGTGGCGCACGAAGAGGTCGGGCAGTGCCAGCGGCAGCGCGTGGGCGACGCGGGGATCAGCAGGATCCTTCACAACCGCGCCATCCAGGCGAAGCAGCAGCTCTTCGGCAGCCTCAGCGTCAGCGAGCGATCCCAGCAGCAGCCGAACCGCTCGCTGGCGGTTCCGCAGCGCCGGCAGCACCGGGACCACGTCGGCAGGGAGGGTGTCGACATCGCCGGCCATCTCCAGAAGCCGCTGGGAGAGGCCCTCGTTCAGCGCGGTGCTGCAGCGGACGGCGGCCTCGGACAGCGCCACTAGGGCAGTGTCCGCAGCCGCCGAATCACTGGCTGGCTCGCCATCGGCCAGGGCGCGGCTGACCTTCAGCGCTGCCTGGAGTAGTTCGGTCTGCGGCAGGCTGGCCATGTCCAGGCCCGCCTCCACGTTGTTCGCCGCAGCTTCGAGGTAGGCGGCGCTCAACCCCGGCGCGTCCAGAGCCGCGACCACCGCGAGGGGATCCGTGGTCCACTCGGTCGGGTCGATGGCCAGCAGTCTCCGCAGAACCAGTGCGTACGGGCTGACCGCAGTAAGATCCGTCCCCGCTGCCGCACGCACCTTCGTGGCGGCGGCCGGCGCGCCGCTCGTGGCGACCTCCAATGCCAGGTCGGACAGCGGCACCGGGACCGGCACGTCCTGTACCCGGAACGGGGTAAAGCCGCCAACCCCGGCCGGCTCTTTGCCGAACGCCGCAGTCACGGCGGCGACCACGGGCCGCCACACCTCCAGCCACGCCCCGGGCAGCGTTCCAGCCCAGTCCACCGCTGCCATCCACTGGTCCGGCAGGAAACTTCCCGGTTTCAACGCGGCCAGGGCCTCCGTAACGTCCTCGACGACGGGGACCTGGCCCAGCGCGGCCAAGAGCGCCTCTTCCACCAGCAGCTGGTCATCGTGGCCTGCGACGTCCAGCAACGCGCAGACCAGGGTCACCGGCTCCGGCGCAGGCCGTTGCACGATCAGGGACGGCACCAACGCCGTCGCCCGCTCCCTCCACTGCACCGTGGACCGGTCGCAGTCGAGGAGGTGCGCGGCCTGAAAACGCAGCGACAGCTGACGATCCACGTCGGCAGCCTCCTCCAGGACCGCGATCCGATCCTGCAGTGGGACCCCAGTGTGGGCAGCCTCGTTGAGCAGGTCCAGCAGCGCGCGGGCCAGGGTCGAGGCGAGATAGGCGAACGCATCGCCCACCTTCATCGCCGCCATATCCCCATAGAAAATCTGCCTGACCGCCTCGCTGACCAAGACGGGATCGGCAGCGACCGCCGGTGGCAGGCTCGCGACCAACCGCTGCAGGTCGTCCTTGAGCAACTCGACCAGGGCGATGCGCACCTGCTCGTACGTCACCTCGGCGTCCGCGTGGGCTGCGCTGCGGACCACCTCGCGCAGCAGCTGGGCGACATGCCACTGCGGCAGCCCGATGACCTCGGCCTGGCCCCCTTCCAGCTCGTCCTCGTCCTCAGGGGAAACCGGCGAGAAGTCCGCGCGGACGGCCAGAGTCACCAAGGCCGCAACTGCGGCCAACCACGTACCTTCCCGCTCGCCGATCGGCACGGACAGCGCCCACTCGCCAGCTAGCCGTTGGGTCCACGGCGGGACCGCCTCCGCGTCCGCACGGGTCCAACTCTGCAGGAGCGGAGCGATCCGGGCGGTGAGGTCCACTCCCGGCCGGGCAGCGAGGCGCAGGAGGCCGTCCAGCGCCTCGGCGCGCACCGGCGCGATCTCAGCGAACCTCTCGTCCAGCCATGCGGTCACCTCGGCGGTTGCCGTGGCGGTGAGGTGGTCCAGGTAAGGCAACGCCGGCCACGCAGGCGCCTCAAGAATCGGGTCCGGCCGCAGCAGTTCCTCGGTCAGCAGCTGCAGCCACCGGGGGGACGGCGCCTTCGTGAAAAAGTAGGCGGTTCCGCGCGGGTCCTGCCATCGGGCAACTTCGAGCGCATCGTCCGCAGTTGGGTCCTCGAGCACGGCCAGTTGCCGGATCCGCTCCGCGCGGGCGGGCAGCTGGATGAAAAGCCCGCTGGCAAGCTCCAGCAGGTCGCGATACCGGCCAGCTACGTCCTCCAGTCCGGCTTCGCTGCCATGGACAGTCTTCGACGCCGCCCCGTACCCGCCACCCCAGCCGTCCGCAGCATTGCGCTGGGCAGTCCCGGCCGCTTGGCCGAGGACTTGCCGCAGCTGGATCAGCGCCCGTTCGCGATGGTAGCCGCCGGGGTTGTTCACCTCGTCCACCAACCGTTGCCGGGCGGCGACGAGCTGGCGGACCTGCTCGACGGTCAGCTTCACCGGCACGGAGGCCGACGCCGCGCCCGGAGCGACCAGGCGCTTCGTAAGGATGCTCTTCAGCGTCTTGTTCATCCCCGTTGCCGCAGCCCTAAGGCCTCGGGCCTCCTTGTTCGCCGTCCCGAGCGAAAGCAGGCAGTCCGAAGCGGTCCGCACGGCAATGTCCGCTAGCTCCGCGCCACGTTCGTAGCCCTGGTCGTGAAGAAGCCGGTAGGCGTCCCGGAGCAGCCCAAGCGCGCGGACGCCGCCAGCACCCTGCTGCACCAGGGCAGCTGCCAAGTCGTCGCCGACAGGTTCGAGCGGAGGGTTGAACACGCTGGTGGTTGTCACAGGCCTACCGTAGCGACCTGGCGGACACTGCAGGGCGAGAAGAGAACTCCTGCACAGCGCGGACTCAGACAGGACCGGCAGCTTCTCCGGATGTGCGGCGAGGACGCCCCCGGTGGCGGTGGAGTTGGCCAGGGCCAAATAGGGCCGAGAAACGCAACGCCTGCCGCAAGCACCAAGTGCGCTGCGCCGGAGAGATCCACAGCTCGACTCATGTTGCATCCAACGCAACATCGTTGCATCGGTGATTCGCCCGGGTCCTGGCACCGGACGAGGGGGCCGACTCGGAGCCGCCCCTCGGAAATCCGCTGACCAGCGGCCTGTACCGGTCACACCGAATGCAACACCGCTCATTACTTCAGGTAGATCCCGGCGAAGGAGCCGTCGAACCCGAGAGCGATCTCGCCTTCACGGACGGTCGGGTATCGAGTCCAGTTCGGGTCGGTGATCATCGCGTCGAAGTCGGCGCGGGTGATCTCGGGCTCCAGCCACTTGTGTCCGCAACGGCAGTGGATCCACACGTGCTGGCGGTAGTTGCTCAGCAGCCAGTCACGCTGAGCCCGGCACTTGGTGCAGTAGACCGGCATGCCGCGCAGGTCCATTGCGCGCGGGCACCGCAGACCGCGGGTGGTCTCCGGCCCGCTGGGCGGGGCCGTCTCGTACTCCAGCCGCAGCAGCGGGTCGTCGCCCGTCGGCTGCGCGGCGGGCGACGACCGGAGTGGTGGGGTCTTCGGTGTCTCTGGGCACGGGCTCTCCGTTCGTGCGGTGCGGGCTCTTGAGTAACACCTGGTGGGAGTGGGTGTCGAGGGGTTTCGGGTGCTGGTCAGCGTCGGGGTGCCGGGCGGTGGGGGGCGGCAATCAGACGCGCAGGTGTCGGGGTTGCGGGGCGAGCGGCCATGCGGCCGGGTGCCTGCTTGGTCGGGGTGGTGCCGGCCTTCGGCTTGCCCGTGCCGTTGGGGAGGGCGGGCAGGTCGGCGAGGCGGCGGATGCGCCAGACCAGCACGGCATCCGTGTTGCGGGCGCGCGCCAGTTCGCGGCGGTCGACGGCTTCTTCGAGGAGAGCCTTGGGGTCGTGGCCGGCCTTCTCGGCTTCGGCGAGGGTGGCAGTCAGGGCGTCGAACCGCTGCGCGGTGCGGGCCTGGTGGCCAGCGCGGGTGTCCGGTTCGCCGAGGGCGGCACGGATGGTGGCTTCATGGCGGCGGCGTTCGGGTTCGGGCAGCGCCTGGGCCCGCTCCCACATCGTCCGCAGCGGGGTCGCGGCGCTCTGCCGGTAGGCGGCGCGCAGGTGTTCGGCGGCCTGGCGGGAGGCTGCTGCCTGCTGGGCGTGGCCGCGGGCGGAGTGCCAGCGGGCGGCGGCCAGGGTGAGCAGGACGAGGGTGGACAGGACCATCGCGGTGGCGCCGCCGTCCTCTCCTCGTCCAAGCGCCGTTCCAGCGTGGACTATTCCGCGGGCGGCCGAGCGCAGGGCCCGGATGTCGGCGTTCTCGGTGCGGACGTGGGAGCGGGTGGCGCGCTCGAACGCGCGGGCTGCGTCTCGTAGTTCGGCGCGGGTGGCGGCCGGGGAGGTCTGGACGAGGGCGTCGAGGAGTTCGCCGGCACCGACGAGCTGGGCGGCGGCTTCGTCGCCGTCTTCGTCGAGGATGGCGGTGGCTCGCTCGGCGGTGCCAGCGGCGTCCCGGCGGGTGCGGGCGGGCGCGGACCGGTCGGTGCGGGGCGGGGTGGTGTCGGTGGGGGCGTCGGTCAGGCGGCGGCGGATCTGCGGGAAGGAGAGGTCGGGGGCGAGGGTGGATCCGGCGAACCAGACGGGCTCGCTGTTGCGGTTGCGGTCGCCGGGCAGGGCGACGTTGTAGCCGAGGACATCGCCGGAGGGGGCGTGGCGGAGTTTCACCCGCAGGCCGGCCTCGCGTAGCCGGTCGAAGAACTCGGCTTCGTCGGCGGCTCCGGCGACGGCCTGGCGGACGGCTTCGCGCAGGGTTTCGCGCGGGGTCTCGGTGCGGCCGGTGCGCTCGGCCTTGAAGCGTTCCTGGCTGGTGGGGTTCTTGGCGGCGGTGCCGTCGCCGGGGGTGAGTTGGCGTAGGCCGTAGTCCTTTTCGATGCGGCGGGCTTCGGCCTGGGCCTTGCGGTAGTCGAAGGAGAGGCCCGCGAGGCGGCCGTCCTGGCGGACGAGGGTGGCAGCGATGTGGATGTGGTCGTCGGCATGGCGAACGGCGACCCAGCGGCAGGCGGTGGTGTCGCCGTCGGGGGCGATGCCGGTGGCGTGGACGATGCGGCGGGCGATGTTCGCCCAGTCGTTGTCGTCGAGGTGGCGGTCGCCGGGGTCGGCGCGCACCGAGCAGTGCCAGATGGTGGCGGCGGGGACGCGGTCGCCGATGGCCTTGACGGGCTGGTCGAGCTGGTTGGCGAGTTGGGCGAGGGTGTGGTGGGGGTTGCGGCCGGGGTCGGAGGCGAAGCCGTTCCAGCTGGCCACGACGTGCTGGTCGGTGTGCTCGTCCTGCTTGCCGGGGCCGAAGAGGTAGCGGATGAGGCCGTAGGTGCCGCCGGTGCCGGTGCGGATCTTGGGGATCACCGGCGGACCATCCAGGCGACGGCGTCGTCGACCGCGGCGATGGACGCTTCGACCCGCTGTAGGAGCTGCTGGAGGTCGGCGGCGACCTGGCCCCCGGCGTTGAGGAAGTGGGCGACCTGGTTCAAGTTGTTGCCGATACCTCCGAGTTGGCGGTTAGACTCCATGAGCTCCTGGATGCCGCGCCGGTAGTCGGCCACGGCAGCGGTCGGGTCGCTGCTCGCGGCGGCCAGAGTGGCCGCGGCGGAGAACCCGCCCGGGGCGAGGTCGGCCAGGTCTGCCGCGTGCTGGACGGCCGCCCACTCGGCTTCGCTGAAGCGGAGGCTGACGCAGGTGCGGCGCTGGCTGGCGTGACGCGGGCGGCGGCGGCGCGAGGTGGCGCGGGTGGCGGCGGGTCGTTCCCCTTCTCCCGTCGGCACCCCTGGGCCGACTCCCTGGTTGGTGGCAGACCCCCCTGGGTCTGCCACCAACCAGGGAGTCCCCGTCCCCTTCGAGGCGGGGGCGGGGGTGGGGTAAGCATGGCTTACCCCACAACTTGCTCCGCCAGGAGCCTGATCGGGGTCACCGGCCGCTCGCGGTGGTGTGGCCTTCGGGTCGGTGCCGGTCATCGACGGGTCTCCGTGTCGCGCTGCTCGACGTCGCGGACCAGGTCCTCGATCCAGTCGAGGGCCAGGACCGGGTGGTGGAGGGTCCAGGGCCGGGAGTGTCGGCCTCGTTGGACGGTGCGGCTCCCGTCGGTGCCGGTTTCGGCGCGGTGGAGGTCTCCGCGCCGGTGCAGGACAGTCAGCCAGGCGTCCGCCTCGGTCCAGGTGGCGGGGGTGGTGCGCATGACGGTGCTCCACTTCGGTGGTGCGGTGGCGGGTGGGTGACCGGCCGGGGCGACCTTCTCGGTCAGCCTCGGCCGGTCGGTTCCGGTCAGCCCCGGTGGGCGTCGACGAGCTGGTTCTTGCGCTGCTGTTCGCGAAGCTGGGCCATCAGCTGGGTCAGGGTGTCGCTGGACAGCGGGATCTGCTGACCCCGGATCGCGGTGGCGACCACGGCGCGGGTCAGCTTGTTGTCCGCCTCCTTGACCGCCTACTTCGCGATCTCCAGCAGTTCCTCGGTGTCCCGGTCAGCCGCCCGGTCAGTGACCGGCAGCGCGGTGACCGGGCTGACCGGGCTGACCGGCGGGGCGGTCACCGGGGCGACCTCGGCCGGTCGGTCAGTGACCGGCCCGCCGCTGACCGGCTGACCGGCTGACCGGCTGACCGGCTGACCGGCTGACCGCCCAGGCCAGCGGACTCGGTAACCACCATCCGCAGCGCGGTGACCGGGCTGACCGGCGAACCGGTCACCCGAACCGACCTCGGCTGGGCGGCCAGTGAGCGCGTAGGCGGTCTGCTGACCGGATTCGAGAGCACTGGTGACCATCGGGATAGGACACAGCGCGGCGGTTGTTCAGGCGGCGCGCTGGTGGCGTCTGCGGTCGACCGGTTCGAACTCGGCCCGGGTGGTCATCTCGGCGAGGCGGGAGGTGACGCGGTCGCCGAGGTACGCCTTGAGGTCCCTGATCTGCAGGTTCGTCGTGATCAGGGTCGGGAGCATCGCGTTGTACCGGCGGTTGATGAGCCGGTAGGTCTGCTCCTCGACGAACTCGCTGGTCTTGGCGGCGCCGAGGTCGTCGAGGATCAGCAGCGGCACCCTGCTGTAGGCGGCGAGCACCCGCTCGGCATCGGTGTTGGAGCTGGGGCGGAGTTCGGCGTAGAGGTCGGCGGCGGTGGTGGCGCGCCAGCGCACGCCGAGGCCGGCGCGCACCAGGACCCGGACCGCTCCGTACGCCTGGTGGGTCTTGCCCGCGCCGGTCACCCCGGCCATCAGCAGGCTGGGGCCGGTGGCGACCTGGCGGCGCGCTCCGGTGCTGGGGGCGGTGGCTTGGGCGGCGACCTGCCGGGTCCAGGCGAGGACCAGCGGGTGGTCGGCGACGGCGTCGCGGTAGCGGGGCGGCATCCCGGCGGAGAGCGCGGCCTCCGGCGAGAACGGCTCCGGCTCGCCGGGGAGGGCGTCAACCGTGGCGCGGTCGATGCCCCGGGCGGCGAGGATCCGGGCCATCCGGTCGAGGACGGAGGGGCCGTCAGCGAGGGTCTGCGGGTCGCGGTGGGTGCGCATCACAGCTCCTCGGCGTAGGCGGTGGCGGCGTCGACCGGATTGGTCCACGCCTGGTGAACAGGCAGGTTAGAGCGCAATCCCGGCCGGACCAAACCGGCGCCCGGCACGTTCATCGCGTCGTTGACCAGGCTCGGCAGCCGGGACGGGTGGCCCTGGATCTCGGCGAAGCGCCGCAGTCCGGCGCGGACGTGCTCGGGGCCGATGCCCTCGGCCAGCAGGCCCTTGACGGTCTTGCCGAGGTGGCCGAGCACGCCGTTCGGCGGACGCCGCTCGCAGGCGGCGACGTACTCGCCGACGAGCTGGCCCGCCGAGACCGCCTCCGGCTCGGGCGCTTGCCGCCCCGTAGGGAAAGAAGATCCAGGATCCAAGATCCTAGATCCAGGCGTCGAGGGCTCCTGGACGCTTCGCCGAACCTTCGGGGAGGCTTCGGCGAATGCCCTCTGACCTGCACTTATTCCAGCGACAGGGACGGCCACGCGGTTCTCGTCGACCGCCGGGGCGGTGGCCGTGCCGCCGGCACCGCCCTGCGGAGACAGCTTCGCGACCGGTTCGGAGAGGGGGTCGAGGCGGGAGGGAGCGTTCGCCGAGGGCTCGTCGAACACTCGGGGAGCCATCGGGTCCGCCTCGGGCGCAGGGGTCGGCGCATCGGCGAGGGTGACGCGCTGGATGCACGGGCCCTTGCAGACGCCGCACCGCTCCGGCTCGCAGTGCGGGCACGCGGGCAGCCGGGACAGCGAAGGCTTGTCGATCTTCTGGTGGTTGCGCCAGGTCGGGAAGTGGAAGTACTTCCGCCCGTCGCAGCCGGTGTAGCGGCACACAGCCCCGGCGGCGGCGAGCTGCCGGAGGTGCTCCTCGACGTCGGTGCGGGTGATCTCCTCGCGCATCGGCCACACCAGGCCGTAGACGACCGCGGCGTTGTCGCGATGCCGGCCGTGGTCGTCGGCGTGGTTGGTCATGCCGAGGAAGGTGACCATCGCGGGGATGGAGACCTCGGCGAGCGTCTCGCTCACCCAGGTCTCGGGCTTGACCGATCGGATGCGCGCCATGTCAGCGACCCCGAGCGGCGGTGCCCGCACCAGGCACCTTGCCGACTGGCTGCGCACCAGGGCGAAGGCGCCGGCTGCGACAGGGCGATGCCGGGTTTTCCGTTTCCGTCATGGGTACGCGCAAGCCATGCTCCGTACTTCGTAGGAGCGCGCGCGGCGGTCTCTCGGGCATGGAAGTCCGCCGAGCGCGCGGTGGGGAATCGGCCACTTCGGAGGGCCGGTGCGGCGTCCAGGAGTTGGTGCTTCTGGACGCCGGTATCGTCTTCGGTCGGCGTGGGCAGCGGCCCATCAGCCTGCCTGCCGTGTGCGGCAGGACCAGAACCATAGGCCGTACCGCGGGCACTCATCCACCCTGTTAAGCCACCTGACCAGTCACGACGGACCTTGGCTTGCCCCTTCGCACGGTCTTCCGCTCACTGTTGAGAAGCTGTGCGCGAGCGCCGCGCCGATGCGCGGCCGGAGACCACACGCGTACGCCGTTGCATACGACCCGACCGCCCTTCCGGAGCCACCCCGTGACGTTCGAACCACCCGTTCCGCCCGCCTTCGCCGGCAGCACACTTCGCCAGAAGGCCGCGCGGGTCGTCACAGACGTCCTTGCCCCTGCCAACCTCGTGATCGCGCTCCTGCTGCTGATCGGCTGGCACAGCACCCGCTCCTGGTCGGGCCTCGGCTGGGGGCTGCTGGCCGCGCTCTTCTGCGGCGTCGTCCCGATAAGCATCATCGCGCTCGGTGTGAAACGCGGCGGTCTCACCGACAGGCACATCCGCGTCCGCCGCCAGCGACTCCTGCCGATGGTGCTCAGCCTGGTGTCAGTCGCCACCGGCATCATCCTGCTGTACGCCCTCGGCGCCCCGTCCGACGTGTCCGCGTTGGTCGTCGCGATGCTCGTGGGGCTGGTCTCCAGCCTCCTCGTCACCACCGGCTGGCAGATCTCTCTTCACAACAGCGTCGCCGGCGGCACCGTCATGATCCTCGTGCTCGCCCTCGGCCCCTGGCTGCTGCTCACCACGCTCGGCGCCGCGGCGATCGGCTGGTCCCGCATGGTCCTCAAGGCCCACACCCTCGCGCAGATCCTGGCCGGCACCGCCCTCGGCAGCGTCACGGCCCTGGTCTTCGGCCTCCTGCGCTGACCATCGGGCGCCCTCACCCGGGGCGTCCGAAGTGGGGCCGCCCAGCAGGCCGCTTCGGACGTCCCCTTTAGGATTCGGCTTCCGCGGAGGGAAGTTAACCGCTCGGCTACTCGGCGCTCCGGCCGTCCTCGCCCGGGGCGAAGTACTCGCCCAGCATGTCGGTGGTCCACTGTGCCTGGTGGATCTCACCGCGGGGACCGAAGTCGACGAACCAGGGCTTCACGTCGAGGATCGGGGTGCCGTCGACGGCGTCGAGGTCCTCGACGTGGAGGTCCAGGCCGTCGACCTTGAGGAGCCGGCAGCGCGAGACGCCGAGCCAGTTCAGGCGGCGCATGTTGCGGTGGCCGAAGATGCCGACTTCGGGCCAGTCGGGGTTGTCGCGCGGGCGACGGGCGCCGAGATTGAGGTCGGTGGGGTCGGTGAGGTGGAAGCGGAAGACGACCTCCAGGTGGGAGAAGTCGTCGAGCCCCTTGGTGGCGTCGGGGGTGAAGCGGGTGCCGTCGAGTCGGATGATCGCCCGGGTGCCGCCCCAGAAGTCGTCGGTGGGTTCGGTGCGGCCGCCCACCACGTGGCCGAGGGCCTCGACTTCGAACACCTCGCGGTCGGTCATGATCGGTTCTCCTCCTGCGGTCGGGGTGGTGACGGTACGTCGGTTCACGCGGTGGCTTCCAGGTAGGCGGCCGCCCGGCTGTCGACCCGGTCGATGCTGCGGATGCCGCGCTGCCGGAACGGCGAGAGGGCGGTGCGCATGTGCGTGGCGGTCTGCCGGGTGCGCCCGGACCGGACGGGCTCCATCGCGTCCAGTGCGTCCGACCAGACGGCGCAGGCTTCCTCGATGTTCTTGAGCCGGACGTGGACGGAGC
Source organism: Kitasatospora sp. NPDC004272 (assembly GCF_053603035.1). NCBI lineage: Bacteria > Bacillati > Actinomycetota > Actinomycetes > Kitasatosporales > Streptomycetaceae > Kitasatospora > Kitasatospora sp. NPDC004272. The sequence continues at coordinate 38,754 of NZ_JBSGET010000035.1, forward strand.
CCAGGTAGCCGAGGGTGACGGCGTGCGTCCGGGCGAACGAGCTGGCCTTGCGGGTCTCGACGCTGTGCCGGAACTCCTTCACCGCACCGGCGAGGTCGCCTATGTCGCGCAGGGCGGAGGCGGTCTCGTGCGCCAGGCTCGCCTCGCCGAAGAAGAACACCCGGGCCGGTTCGTCGTCGCCCGGTGCCGCGGCGGCGAGGTCGCGCTGGGCCTGGAGCAGGGCGCCGGTGGCGGCCGTGTGCCGTCCGGTCGCCGCCAGGCCCCGGGCGTGGATCACCCCGAGCAGCGCGCGTTCGCGCGGGCAGGCAAGCGCGTACCGGTCTCCGCTGATGGACGCCGCGGCGAGGTCGAGCGCCTGCTTCGGGTGCCCGAGGTCGAGGGCCTGGTGGGCCATCGCCCGCAGGACGTGTCCGGCCATCGCCGGGTCGTCCGCTTCGGCCGCCAGCCGGACCGCCTGCCCGAAGTAGGTCTGGGCTGCGGCGTGGTCGGCGCTGTCGAAGGCCATCCAGCCTGCCACATAGGCGAGTTCGGCCGCAGCGGAGAACATCTGCCGACGCGTACCCTCCGAGGCGAAGGTGCCCTTCAGGAATCGTGCGACATCGCTCGTGAGGTACTGCACCACGGCGGTGCGTGCGTGGCCGCCGCCGCGTCGCTGGTCGACCTGGGAGAACAGGCCGGTCATGTCACGGACCGCCTCGACGTCCGCTTCACCGACCCGTCGGCCACCGGCTCGTCCGCGTGCCTCACCCGTGCGCGCCATCGACTCCCACCAGCTCTCGGTGGGAAGTGCGAGCGCGCCGACGGAGTAGGCCATCAGCTGGAGGGCGGTGCTGCGATCCACTTCCACGTCGTCCACGTCGATTCGTCGGAGATCGGCCAGGACGCTCAGCGTATCCAAGCTCCAGTCCCGAAGATCGCTCACCTCTTCGGCCAGGCCGAGGTCGGCCGGGGTGACGGTCCGCCCGAGCCGGCGGGACAGCACGGCGGCGAGGTAGGACGGCATGTCCCCCGACGGCACCACGCTGTAGCGCACCCAGTGGCTGATCAACGACTTCCCCGGGCGGGCGTCGTCACCGTGTCGACCTGCGACGATGCCCAGCTCCAGGGCCAGGCGGTCGTACGTCATCCGGGATTCCCTGATGGCCTGCTGCAGGCGCTCGTTGACCCGAACTTCCTTCGCCATCACGTCCCCTGACTTCCCGTTAAACGGGTTAAACCGCTGGGAGTGGCCAACACCTTACTCCCAGTCGCCAACCACGGTTGTCTTGAGCAAGCGGGCGGCACCGTCCGAACACCAACTGCCGGGAACAACCGTGCGGTTCGTGAGGCAGCGACCGGAGACGGCGGAGGGAGCGGGCGTGGACGTGACAGTACAGGGGCTCCGGCTGTGGGAGCAGGAGTTTCCGGCGACAGCGGCATCGGCCCGACTGGCCCGTGGCGCTGTCCGGCGGACCCTCCTGGGTTGGGGGTGGGATCCGGAGCGCATCGACGACATGGTCCTGATCTGCTCGGAGCTGGTCACCAACGCCATCCGCCACGCCTGCCGTGCCGGCGAGGTCGTACCCGTGCGGCTCCAGGAGATCGACAGTGACTGCTGGTTGGAGGTCCGCGACAACCGGTCCGAACTCCGACCGCGCCCGCGCCCCGCAGGTGTGCGCGTGGACGGGCAAGGGCTTCTGCTGGTCGCCGATCTGTCCGATGACTGGGGGGTGACGGTTGATCTTGGAGCGAAGACCGTGTGGGCCCGGCTGTCGGGGCAGTCGCAGCACTCGGACGTCGGGGAGGCCGCTTGAGTGGGGGCAAGCCTCGGATATCGGCTGCCAGGTCTCGCATCTCTCGGTGACGGCAGCTCGGCGACGCGGTGATCTGCTCCGGGCACGCGCTGATGACTTTCCCAGAAAAAGGAGTTGGGACGTTGCCACGTCCCGGCTCCGGAACGGTGCCGCATCCGTGCGGCGAATCAAGAGGAGAACGATGTCCACCTTGGCAGACTCCGTCGGCCGGTCGTTGCCGGACGGGGATGAGGCTCTGCGCACCGCGATGGTGGAGGCACTGCGCTCCGGCGGCGCGCTCCGTACGGACCGGGTGGCGGCCGCGCTGCTGGCCGTGCCCCGGCATGTGTTCGCGCCCGAGGTGCCGGTCGCGGAGGCGTACGAACCCGAGCGGGCGCTGGTCACCAAGCGGAACGAGTACGGGCTCGCGGTCAGCTCGGTGTCGGCCGCGCGGATCCAGGCGCAGATGCTGGAGCAGGCGGACGTGCGGCCGGGGATGCGGGTGCTGGAGGTCGGTTCGGGCGGCTACAACGCGGCGCTGATCGCCGAACTCGTCGGTGAGGGCGGCGAGGTGGTGACGGTCGACATCGACCCGTTCGTCACCGAGCGCGCGGAGAAGTACCTCGCGGAGGCCGGGTACGAGCGGGTGCGGGTGGTGCTGGCGGACGGCTCCGAGCTGGTGGAGGGCGGCCCGTTCGACCGGATCGTCGTGACGGTCGGGGCGTGGGACCTGCCGCCGGCGTGGACCGGCGCTCTGGTCGAGGGCGGCACGATCACCGTGCCGCTGCGGATGCGCGGGCTGACCCGCTCGATCGCCTTCCGCCGGGAGGGCGAGCGGCTGGTGAGCGTGTCCGCGACTGTCTCCGGGTTCGTCAAGATCCAGGGCGCGGACGCGCACGACGAGTTCCTGGTGCTGCCACGCGGCACGAAGGAGGTCGGGCTGCGCTTCGACGAGCTGGAGCGCCCGGACACCAGCCGCCTGGGCGGCGTGCTGGAGACGCCCCGCGCGGAGTGGTGGAGCGGGGTGACGATCGGCAACCAGGAGCCCTTCGACTCCCTGTACCTGTGGCTGGCGTCCTCGCTGCCCGGCTTCGGCCTGATGTCCGTGGACCCCGAGCTGGACACCAAGACGGTCGCCCCGGCGAACCGGATGGCGTGCCCGGTGATCGTGGAGGGCGACAGCCTCGCCTACCTCGCGCTGCGCAGGATCAGCGAAGACCCGGCGGAGTTCGAGTTCGGTGCGCACGGCTTCGGCCCCGAAGGGGGACCCCTGGCCGCCCTGATCAACGCCGAGGTGCGCAGGTGGGACCGCGAGCACCGCTCCGGCAGCTGCCCGGTCTTCACTGCCCAGCCGATCGGCACCCCCAACGACCAGCTTCCGGATGGGCTGGTTATCGACAAGACCCACGTCCGGCTCACGATCTCCTGGCCGTAGTCCGCGGCCAGGTCCTGCACCACCGACTCAAGGAGGAAGCACCATGAGCACCACCATCACCGGCACCGCCGCCGCGAGCGACTTCGAGCTCGACGTGACGATCGTCGAGGGCGCCGACCCGGTGGCCGCGCTGCTGCGCTCCACCGACGACGGCTGCGGCAGCACCTGCTCGGGCACCGCCTGCGCCTCGTTCGGCGGCAACGTCTGACCGCCCCTCTCCCCGTGTGACCGGGCCCGGCGTGCGGTCGTCAAGCCGCCGCACGCCGGGCCCCGGCATTCCCGGAACCTTCCAGGACCTCCCGAAATCTTCCAGAACCGAGGAGAACTCCCGTGGCCCTGTACCGCGTCGCAGGACCAGCCCTGCTGCGGGCCGCTGCCCGTCCAGCCGGGGCCGGACCGGGGTGGTGGCCCGACCTGGCTGACACCGGCCCCCACGCCACCGCGAACTGGCGGGCCTGGCTCCAGCACGTCTGGTCAGACGCCCCGTTCGCGGCGGCCGTCGAGGTCGCCGCGGGCCCGCAACTGGCCGCCCGGGTCCGCGAGGTGGTCTTCAACTTCGACCACGTACCCCGGCGGCGGCTGTGCCGCCTGACGGCCTCGGTGATGCAGTACGCGCTACGCCAGCAGCGGGCCACGCCCTTCGGGCTGTTCGCCGGGGTGACCGCGGTGCCCTTCGGCGAGTCCGCCGCCCCGCCCCGCTGGGGCGCGGGCCAGGCGGTGGCGCGGCCCGACGCGCGCTGGCTGGCCGGTGTGGTGCGGGAGTTGGAGGAAGCGGTCGGCGATCTGCTGCCGGTGACGGCCAACCAGCTGCGGGTGCTCCGCGGGTGCCGCGTCGTCCTGCCGGTGACCCGCAACCTCCAGGACGGAGAACCGGCAGAGGTGTCCGTCCGCGCCACCGCCCCGGTGCTGGCCGTGCTGAAGGCGGCCGACGGCCCGGTGTCGATGACGCTCGGCGAACTCGCCGACCGCTTCCCGGCCGCCCCGGCGGACAAGGTCCGCGCGATGCTCGGCGAGCTGGTGCGCCAGGGCTTCCTGATCAGCATCCTGCGGCTGCCGACGACCGCGACCGACCCGCTCGGCCACCTGCTCGCCATCGCCCGCACCACCGGCCTCGACCAGGTCCCCGCCGCCGAAGCCACCTGGAACACCCTTCGAACGGTGCGCGGGCAGCTGACCCGGCACAACGAGCTGGACGACCCGACGGAGCAGCGGACGCTACGCACGCGGCTGACCAGGGAGCTGACCCGCCAGCCGCGCGGGGTCCCGGACGGGCCGTCGCCGCTGATGGTGGACCTGCACCTGGACGCCGGTCCCGCGGCGCTGCCCCGGCGGGTGGCGTCGCTGGTAGCAGGCGCGGCCGAGGTACTGACCCAGCTGTCGCCGTTCCCGAACGGGCACCCGGCGTGGGTGGACTACCACCGCCGCTTCGCCGAGCGGTTCGGGCCGGGCGCGGTGGTGCCGGTGCTGGAGCTGGTGAACCCGGACACCGGGATGGGCTTCCCCGCCCGCTACCGGGACTCGGTCCTACCCGACGTGCCGCCGCAGTTCGGGCGACGCGACGCGGGGCTTCTGGCGCTGGCGCAGAAGGCCGCCGTCGAGTGCCTGGACGAGATCGACCTCGACGGCCCGCTGCTGGAACGCCTCGCCCCCGACCCGGTGCCCGAGGGGGCGGTGCAGCCGCACGCGGAGCTGACGGTGCGGCTGTCGGCCTACGGTGTAGGGCCGTTCACCTACGGGGCCGCGCAGTTCACCCCCGTGGTGCAGGCGGTGCCGCGCGGAGCGGGCACGACCGCGGGCCGGTTCCTGTACCTGCTGGAGCCCGAGCGCCGCCGCGAGCTGGAGGCGGCGATCGCCGCCGCGCCGCCGCTGCGGGCCGACGCGCTGGTGGTGCAGGTCTCCACGCCCCCGCTGTACGCCCGCGCGGAGAACGTCTCCCGGGCCCCGGCGCTGCTGCCCCTGCTGTCGCTGGGCGAGTACCCACAGATCGGCGCGGTGCTGCGGCTGGAGGAGTTGGGGGTGTGCGCGGACGAGCAGCGGATGTGGCTGGTGCGGCTCGCCGACCGCCGCCCGGTGGAGGTGCGGGTCCTCAACGCGGTGGACTTCCGGGCGAACACCGACCCGCTGGTGCGGTTCCTGTGCGAGATCACCCATGCCCACACCCCGTGGCTGACCGCGTTCAACTGGGGCGCCGCCGGGCGGCTGCCCTACCTGCCGCGTGTGCGCCACGGGGAGGTGGTGCTGTCGGCGGCGCGCTGGCACCTGCCCGCCGCCGACCTGCCCGGCAAGGACGCCGAGTGGGAGCAGTGGCGGGCGGCGGCGGGCGAGTGGATCGACCGCTACAACGTCCGGGCGGCGGTCTACCTGTCCCAGCAGGACCTTCGGCTGCCGCTGGACCTGCGCCTGCCGGAGCACCTGGTGCTACTGCGCGAGCACCTGCTGCGGGAGCCGACCGCGGTCCTGATCGAGGCCCCCCGGGCAGACGACAACCGGTGGTGCGGCCGAGCGCATGAGATCACCGTGCAGCTGCACTCCACCCGCCCGCCGCTGCCCGCCACCCGCCCTCGGCCAGGGAGGCCGGCCACCGTGCGGTCCGGGCACCTGCCGGGCGCGTCCGGGTGGCTGTCGGCCCGGCTGTTCGGCAACCCGCGCCGCACCGACGAACTCCTCTCCCGAGTACCGGGGTTGGCCGCCGGCTGGGTGGTGCCGCCGCAGTGGTGGTTCCTGCGGCACACCGACCCCGAGCCGCACGTGCGCCTGCGCATCCCGGTCTCCGCCGTCGCCGCGTGGTCGCTGGCCGCCGAGCGCATCGGCCGGTGGGCGGAGCAGATGCGGGAGGAGGGCCTGCTGACGAGGATGGAGCTCGACACCTACCTGCCGGAGTCCGGCCGGTACGGGCGCGGGGCGGCGCTGCGGGCGGCGGAGGAGTTCTTCGCGCTCGACTCCCGGGCGGCGCTGGCCCAACTCGCCTACCAGCGCGCCACCTCCACCGACCCGGCCACCCTGACGGCGGCGAGCATGCTCGACCTCGCCACCGCACTGCTTGGCCCCGAGGCCGGCTACGCCTGGCTGCTGGAGCGGGTACCTCGGCACAGCGACATCGCGCTGCCGCACTCTGCGCCGCGGCTGGCCGCCGAACTCGCCGACCGCCCGAACCGGTTGGCGCTCACCGGGGAAGGCCGCGCGCTCGCCTCGGAGTGGGAGGTGCGGGGGCGGCAACTGGCCCGCTACCGCACGGCGCTGGGCCGGGACGGGGAACTGGAGCCCGCGGACGTCCTCAGCTCGCTGCTGCACCTGCACCACGCCCGCGCCGTCGGCCTCGATCCGCTCAGCGAGCGCACCTGCCACCGCCTGGCCCGCGCCGCCGCCCTGATCCGCACCGCCCAGGCCCGTACCGACCCTGCCAGAGAAGGACAACCGGCATGACCGCCGACCTGCTCGCACCACCCACCGACGCCTCCGCCCAGTGGGGCCAGTCCCTGGCCAAGGGCGGCCTTGCCACCGCACTGCTGCACATCGAGCGTGCCGCCACTGGCCGGGGGAGCTGGGACACCGCGCACCAGTGGATCACCGCGTGCGTGAGCCAGCCGGTGAACTCCTTCACCGGGGCCAGCGTGTTCTACGGCGCGCCCGCCGTCGCTCACGTCCTGCACCTGGCAGCGCTCCACGGGCCGCATGCCTACCAGCAGTCGCGCACGGGCCTGAACGCCGCAGTGGAGGAGATCGTCCGCAAGCGCCTGGCCGCCGCCCACCGCCGCATCGACTGCGGGATGCGGCCCGCCTTCGGGGAGTTCGACCTTCTCGGTGGCCTGACCGGCCTCGGCACGCACCTGCGGGCCCGGGGCCGCCAAGAGCTGCTGTGCGAGGTGCTGTCCTACCTGGTGCGGCTGACCGAGCCGGTGCAGGGGCGCTCGGGCTGGTGGACGCACCTCGCACCGAGCGGTGAGCAGGACGACCGCTACCCGGGCGGGCACGGCAACTTCGGCCTCGCGCACGGCATCCCCGGCCCGCTCGCCCTGCTGGCCCTCACCTACCTCGACGGCACCCGCGTCCCGGGCCACCTGGAGGCGATCGAACGGATCCTCGACTGGATGGATGCCTGGCAGCAGAACGGCGCCGCCCGCGCCTGGTGGCCCGAGGCCCTGACCGCCGCCGAAGCCGACCAGGGGTGCACCCGGCAGTCGAAGCCGCTGCGCCCGTCCTGGTGCTACGGCACCCCCGGCATCGCCACCGCCCTGCACCACGCCGCCCGCGCCACCGGCGATGCAGACCGCGCCCGTACCGCCGAAGCCGCCTTCCTCGACGCCCTCGAAGACCCCGACCAGGCCCACAGCCTGACCGACGGCACCGTCTGCCACGGCACCGCCGGGGTCCGCCTGGCCGCCCGGCGATTCGCCGAACGCACCGACCACGCCACCGCCCTGCGCATCCTCGCCGCCGCCAGCAGCCTGCCCGACCCCGGCACCGACGCCACCGGCCACGGTCTGCTCGAAGGCACCGCCGGCATCTCCCTGGCCCGCTGCTCCCTGGCCGCCGACAGCTCTGGCACCGGCTGGGACGCCCTGCTGCTGCTCGTCTGACCGACCTGACCCGAAGAAGGAGAACCCGTGCTCGCCATCGGCGACCGCGCCTGGACGCAGGTCCACCTGCACCTGGCCACCGACACCCCCGAGGAGCACGCCGTCCGGCTCCTCGGCCCTGCCCTGATATCCCTGGAGGACCAAGGGCTGATCGACTGCTGGCACTTCCTGCGCAAGGGCGAGCGGTGGCGGCTGCGCTACCGCGAGAGCGCCTCCGGCACCATGGAGGCCGCCACCACCGCGTTCGCGGTCAACGAGGCCCTGGACATGTGCCGCGCGGCGGGCATGATCAGCGACTGGACCCCGGCCATCTACGAGCTGGAGACCTACGCCTTCGGCGGGGCCGCCGCCATGCCCGCCGCCCACCGCCTCTTCCACCAGGACAGCCGCCACGCCCTCACCTACCTCGGCGCGGTCCACCGAGGCGAATTCCCCGACCAGAGGGCCGAGTTGTGGCTGCTGCTCGGCACGGCCGCGATGCGCGGGGCCGGGCTCGACTGGTACGAGATCGGCGACACCTGGGCGCAGGTCGCCGAGAACCGGCCCGCCGACGGCGGGCGGCTGTCGGTCCCGAGCCCGCGCCTGACCGACGCCACCCGCACCCTCCTGCAGGCCGACACCACCCCCGGCTCCGCCCTCCTGGAAGGCCGACTCGCCCACGTCGCGCCCTGGTTCGGCGCGTTCGCCGTCTACGGCCTGACCCTGCGGGCGCTGGCCGACGAAGGGCAGCTGTGGCGGGGGCAGCGCGCCGTCCTCGCCCACCACCAGCTGTTCACCGCCAACCGCCTCGGCCTCCCGCACCACCAGCAGGCCGCCCTCGTCTCGGCCGCCGCCGGCGCCGTCCTGGACCTGGTCGACGCCAACGAGGCGGTGCTGCGATGACCACCCAGCGCACCGCCCGGCCCACCGGCCCGCTCGGCGATGCCCTCGCCCGCCTGCCCCTCGTCCCCCGCAGGCACGCCCTCGCCGCCCCGCTGGAGCAGCGGATCCAGCAACTCACCGACCTCGCCCGGCAGGCCGCCGACACTGGGAACCCGGCCACCGCCGCCAGTGTCCACAACCGCGCCGCGCTCCTCGCCTCCGACCGCGGCCTGCCCGGCCTGGCCCGCGTACTGTGCCTCAACCATGCTGGCTTCTACCTCGCCCACCGGCCGCTGGCCTCCGACCTGGCCCGCCTGGCCCTCGAACCCCTCGTCAACCTCGCCCACCTCGAACTGCGCGCGGGCAACGGCACCGCCGCCCTCGCCGCCCTGGATGAGTTGCTGCGCGCGGTCACCGCCAACGACAACGCCACCCTCCCCGGTGGTCTGCTCATCCCGCTCGCCGGGCTGACCGCGAACGACGCCGACCGCGCTGACGTCCGCACGTGGCTGAACGACATTCGGGTCTTCGACGGTGCCCGCGCGCTGGTACGCGACGGCCGCTGGGCCGAAGCCCACCGCCACCTTAAGCAGTCCCCTGCCCCCGGCACCCGCTTCTTCGAGGCCCGCCAGGTCGCCACCGTCGCCATGGCCCTCGAAGGCCGCACCGCCCTCGCCCGCGCCCTGGCCTGCAACCTCCCCGTAGAGGAGGAGTGGGAGTCCGCGATCGCCGCCGCCCTGACCGTGGCGTGCACGCTGCTCGACGGAGCCCCGGCCGCCGAACAGGCCGAGGTGATGCTCCGCGCCCACGCCACTGTCACCCCGCGCGAGGGCAGCGCGGTGTTCGACACCCGGCTCGCCCTGACCGTCGCCGACCTCGCCACCGCCGCCGGCCGACTCCCCGACGCCGCCCGCCTCTACGTCGCCGCCGTCACCCGGACGCTCGCCGCACCTGAGGGCTACAGTGCCCGCGACCTCGCCCGCCACCGCCTCGCCGACGGCCTCCCCACCGAACAGCTCCGCCAACTCACAGCCATCGCAGCCGACTCCGGCGTCGTCGGCCCGGCCACCCTGACGACCGACCACGACGACCGGATCACCGCCGCCCTCGCCCTGGCCACCGCCGTCATCACCAACACCGCCACCAAGTCCCTCTCGCCGTCGCGGCCGTGACCCGGCCGCCCGTTCGACTGCGGCCCCGGGCACCGCCGCCGGTCCGGCGTACTCCCCGGCTCGCCTTCCAGCAGGACCCGACACCGAGAGGCAACCGCATGAGCAGCACCCGCACCACCGTCAGGCCCGAGCCCGGCTCTCTGGGCTCCTTCGTCCACGTCGGCTGGAACATCCAGCACGGCTGGAAGCTGCCCCAAGCGATCGACCACATGCGTCAGTTCGTCCAGGAGCGCGGCGCCGACCGCCCGCACCTGCTCACCCTCCAGGAGCTCCAGGAGGGCCAGGCTGCCGAAGTCGCCCAGCAGCTCCAACTGGACTTCGTGGAGGCACCGAACGTCCAGCCCGGCAGCCGCAACGCGCTGTTCTTCGCGCCCGAGCTGTTCCAGGCCGACCCCGAGTGGGTCCCCTACACCAACGCGGTCCGGCACCGGCCCGCCACGGCCAAGCTCCGCTGCATCCATCCCCACACCAAGGCCCTCAGCAAGCGCGAGGTCTCGGTGGCCAGCGTCCACCTGAACTTCGGTGACCCCGGCGACCGGGAGCACCAGATCCGCTGGCTGCTGGCCAACATGTACAAGGACCGGTGGCTCGCCTTCTTCCAGGGCGACATGAACTCCTGGCCGGTGTGGGGCTGCCCGCTCCGCCTCGACGGGGCCGAGGACAAGGCATGGGTGGTGGACCGCTCGATCGTCCTGCCCGACGGAACGACCCGGCCCGACGACGTGCCCGACCGGCTCATGACCCTCCGCGGCATGGTCAACATCGGCCGGTACGCGGCCACCGTGCTCGGGCAGGTCGGCGCGGACGGGCCCACCACCTGGGACGGTCCGAAGAAGGCCCGTCAGCGGATCCCCGGAGAAGACCTCCCGCCCGGCGGCCTCGGTGGGATCGACCACGGCTACGCCGCCGAGGAGCTGATGCGGGCGCTCATCTCCGCAACCATCCCGAACATGCCGCAGGTGCAGGAGGTTTCCGACCACCTCCCACAGGTCACCGAATGGGACACAGAGGTGTGGTGGGAGGTGATGGACGCCGAGGTCGAACTCGTCCGCCACTGATCCGAGGAACGGCGCCGCGCCCCGAATTCGAACAGCACCCGCATCGAACCAGGCCGTAGAGCACAAGGGCGTTCAAGTCGCGGACCGTACGACACCAGCCGAAATCACCAGGTCCAGCGAAGATCCCTACCGGTGCTCGGGGTTCTCGAAGTCGAAGCGGCAGCCCGCGTCCCACTCGGAGCGCTGATTGCCGTGCACCGGGACGCCGCCCGCGTCCTTCAGCATCCGCGCCAGGTGCAGCTGGTTCCACGTCATGAACGTGGTGTTCCGGTTCGTGAAGTCGTTCTCCGGCCCACCCGAGCCCTCGTCCAGGTACGACGGCCCCGGCCCGGCCGGACCGACCCAGCCCGCGTCCGCCTGCGGCGGGATCGTGTACCCCAGGTGCTGGAGGCTGTACAGCACGTTCATCGCGCAGTGCTTCGCGCCGTCCTCGTTCCCGGTGATCAGGCAGCCGCCGACCCGCCCGTAGTAGGCGTACTGGCCGTGCTCGTTGAGGACCGACGAGCAGGAGTACAGCCGCTCGATGACGCGCTTCATGACGGAAGAGTTGTCGCCCAGCCACACAGGCCCGGCTAGCGTAAGGATGTCAGCGGCCATCACCTTCGAGTAGATGACCGGCCATTCGTCGGTCTCCCACCCGTGCTCCGTCATGTCCGGCCACACGCCGGTCGCGATGTCGATGTCGACGGCACGAAGGACTTCGACCGCCACGCCTTGGCGTTCCATGATTCCCGTGCTGATGTCGATGAGCCCTTGGGTGTGGCTCCGTTCCGGCGATCGCTTCAGCGTGCAGTTGATCACCAGGGCTCGAAGGTCACCGTACGACGTGCCAGGCGCGGGCATGGCTTCCTCTCCTTCTGCTGCTGCTCAGGTCGTTCAGGTCAGCTCACCAGCCACGGGACCGACCGGTTGACAGGCTCACCCGGTCGGGCCGTGATCCCGCTCCAACGGCTCAGCCGAGGACGAGCACCGGCTCGTGGCACGTCACTTGCACGCCGTCGGACGTCTCGAAGCAGCGGGACTCGATCCTGAGTTCGCATTGCAGCGACGCCCGGCCCTCGGCGAACGCCCGCAGTGCGGGTCCCAGCGTCCCGGCCAGCGTCCATGACGAGGTGGCGAACTCGAACATCCCGAGCGAAGGCGCCTCGGTCAGCCGGAACGCGATCTTGATCTCGGGCTTCGCGCCGTGGCCGGACCTGGCCGCAGAGCGCTGCTCCGCCAGGCCCGTGCCACAGCCGCACTGCTTCACTTCGAGAGCAGCAGGGCGGTGACAATTCCGGTGATCCGCCCGGACCTTGCCAGTCCCCCGCACGCCCCGGTGCACCATCCGGAACGAGATCGACTCGGCTCCCTGCATCGTGATCGAGAGGGAGTCGGATCCGGTCCTCACCACGCGGGTGGGCGAGGAATCGCGGGGGTCGGCTGCGTCGACCCTGCCACCCAGTGCCGAAGCGACCGCAACTGCGCTCTCTCGGCTGCCGGCGACGAAGCACCACCTTTCCTCGGCCATCACGCTGATCCGCTCAGCAGCCGCCGGAAGACCGGATGTCACACAACGGTACGTCGCCACAGGACGCCTCCTCACCTCTCGTCGAGTGGTGAGAGCATCCGGATCCGGCGCGGTTTGACTCGGCCGTCTCCCCTTGTCTCGAAGCCCGGCACAGCCGGGGACCGGCCCGCCGCGGTGTGACGGCGGCAGGCCGGCCGTGTCGGTCAGGCTGCCGCGGCGAAGGATCCTTGGTCCTTCGGCTTCCACCACGGGTCGGGCTGGTCGAGCCAGTGGATCTCCACGCGCGCCGGGCCGTCGAACACGTTGCATCCCCGACGGCCCTTCGTCACCACGACCCGGCGGATCACGAGGCGCAGCAACTCGCGTCGCAGCGGCAGGTCGGCCTCTGCCCAGGCATGCCGGATCGCGGCGTCCTCCAAGAGGAATGAGACGTCGAGGCGCTTCGGGCTGGCGTCCGCCACCCTCCGCTTCGCGTTCTCCAAGGCGGTCCGCGCTTCGGCCTGCAGGATCGGCAGGTGTGTGTCGAACGGCGGGTCGAAGAAGCCCGAGGCCTGCTGTTCCACCAACCGCTTGATCCCGGCTTCGGCCGACTTCAACGCGGCTGCGGCTTCCGCGAGTTCAGCTCCGTTGTCCGGCTGCTGGAGGCCCTTCCAGCGCTGGGCGGCCTTCACCAGGAGCGGGTCGTCCGGCTCCGCCGCGTTCATCCAGGAGAACCAGGCTTCGGTCACGTACTCCTCGAGTCGCGCCCGGCTGACCGACACCGGTGCAGGGCAGACATCGCCCTGCACAGCGCGCCAGCACCGGTAGTTCTGCGAATCGGGGGACGCACCGCCCCGGCAGCCGGGGCACTTCACCGCGTCGGTGAGGAGTTCGCGGGTCGTCCCCACCCGGGCGGCCTGGTCAGGGGAGGCGAAAGTGAAGCCGGCCGCGACCTGCCGGGCCCGGGCGAGCAGGTCGGCCGGTACGGGTTCCACACCTTCGGCGAGCACGCTCACCCGGTTCCCGTCGCGGTCCCGGAACGCCTCGAACCGGCCGCGGGTGACCTTCTGCCGACGCGGCGCCACCTGCCAGCCCTCGTAGACCGGGTTGTGCAGGATCCGCGAGATGGCGTTCGCCTGCCACCTTCCGCCGCCCGGGCCGGGGACGGGGTTCGGGCCGGAGTTGAGCGCCTTCGCCACGGACCGCTGCGAGAAGCCGAGCGCGACGCACTTCACCACGTGCAGGACGATCCGCCACGTCTCGGGCGCGTGGTGCAGTTTCCTCGTCCTGTCCGCGCACAGGCCGTAGGGGGCCTTCTGCGTCCACTGGCCGCGGGCCCGCATCGTCGCCTTGGTCGACTTGATGTTGTACGACAGGCGGTTGGAGTACTCGCGGGCCTGTTCGGCGCGGTCGATGATCCAGCGCCGGTCCCGTTCGATCGAGGAGTCCAGCCCCTCGTAGTCGAAGATCACGCGGGCCTTGCCCAGGATCGGCCCGATGTCGTCGATGCCCTTGCGGGTGAACCGGTCCAGGAAGGCGCACCACAGTGCCGGTACTTCGCCCGCCAGGACGGCGGCCAGGGCCTTGTCGAACTCGGGCCGCTCGATGTCGCTCCAGGCGGACAGGTTGTCCACCCACACCTCGCGGACCCGGTACCCCTCCCGCGCGGCCCAGGCCCGACCGGTGTTCTCCTGGGACTGGATGGAGGTCAGGTCACGCGGGTCCTCGTCGCGGACGACGCGCGATTTGCGCAGGTAGAGGTCTACGTACGGCAGGTCGGTCATCACTCGTTCTCCGTCCGGGGCGGGCCATCATGGCACGCGATTGGCGGCAGGCAGAGTGTTCCGCCGGCTCAGACCGGTCCGGCCAGGGTGAGGATGTCGGCGCTCATGATCTGCGAGTAGATGACGGGCCACTCGTCGGTGTCCCAGCCGTGTTCGGTCATGTCGGGCCAGACGCCGGTGGCGATGTCGAGGTCGACGGCGCGCAGCACCTCGACCGTCACGCCCTGGCGTTCCATGATCCCGGTGCTGAGGTCGATCAGCCCCTGGGTGTGGCTGCGCTCGGGGGAGCGCTTGAGCGTGCAGTTGATCACCAGGGCGCGGAGGTCGCGGTAGGAGGTGCCGGTGTCGGTCATCGTGGCGTTCCCTTGCGGCGGAGCGGACGGGGGCGGTCGGGCGGCGGAACGCGCCCGGCTCCCGACTATCCCGCCCCGGCGGGCGGAACGGCCGGACGCCGCACCAGCGGCGGCCGACTCGGCCGCCGCTCACCCGCCCGGCCCCGCCACCGACCGGCCCGGCCCGCCCGGACCGTTCCGCGCCGGCTGCGGCGCCCCTGGCCCCGGCGCCGCCGCAGTGCGTGGCCCTCCCCCTACGGGAGGCGGTCGGGCTGGAGCGGGCCGACCCGGGTGGTGATCGTCCGCTGCGGCCTGGCGGTCGTGCTGACCGGAGCCGTCCGGGCCCTCGGCCTGCTCTTCCTCTAGCGGTCGTCGCCCCCGGCCGGGGAGCGGTGCCGGGCGGGCGACCGGCCGGGAGGCTCCGCCGGGGCGGGGCGGCGGGGTAGGTTCGGGGGTGTTGGCATGTCGTCTCGAAGAAGGCAGGTTCAGGTCATGGCAGATGCGCTGTTCGAACTCCCGATCCGGACGCTGGCGGGCGAGCCGTCCTCGCTGGGCGAGCACCGCGGCAAGGTCCTGCTGCTGGTGAACGTGGCCTCGAAGTGCGGGCTGACGCCGCAGTACGCGGGCCTGGAGCGCCTGCAGAAGACGTACGGGGAGCGCGGGTTCACGGTGCTCGGGTTCCCGTGCAACCAGTTCATGGGGCAGGAGCCGGGGTCGGCGGAGGAGATCCAGGAGTTCTGCTCGACCACGTACGGGGTGTCCTTCCCGCTGTTCGAGAAGATCGACGTGAACGGGGCGGAGCGGCACCCGGTGTACGAGCGGCTGACCGAGGTCGCGGACGCGACCGGCGAGGCCGGGGACGTGCAGTGGAACTTCGAGAAGTTCCTGGTGTCGGCGGACGGCGAGGTGGTCGGGCGGTTCCGGCCGCGGACCGAGCCGGAGTCGGCGGAGCTGGTGGCCGCGATCGAGGCGCAGCTGGCGGGCTGAGCCGGAGCCCGGCGGCCCGGGGCCCGGACGTCCGAACTGTACAGGTAACCTGCGCAGTGGAACTGGACAGTCCGGGCCCCGGGCCGTCCGCACGCCCCGACGAAAGGCCCGCCGTGTCCGTCACCGCGCTCGACCCGAACACCGCCCTGGTCGTCATCGACCTCCAGCAGGGCATCCTGGCCGCCCCCACCGCCCCGCACCCCACCGGCGAGGTGCTGGCCCGCAGCATCGAGCTGGCCGGGGCGTTCCGCGCCGCCAAGCTGCCGGTGGTGCTGGTGCGGGTGTCCTTCGCCGGGGACGGCGGGGACGTGCCGCCCGGCCGCACCGAGCAGAACCGGGGCGGCTCCGGCCCGGCCCGGCCCGAGGGCTGGGACCGGATCTCGGCGGAGCTGGCGGCCCCGTCCGACCTGGTCGTCACCAAGCACAACTGGGGCGCCTTCCACGGCACCGACCTGGACGTGCAGCTGCGCCGCCGGGGCGTGACGCAGATCGTGCTGACCGGCGTGGCCACCAGCCTCGGGGTGGAGTCCACCGCCCGGGCCGCGCACGAGCACGGCTACCACGTGACGCTGGCGGTCGACGCGATGACCGACCTGGACGCGGAGGCGCACCGCAACAGCGTGCAGCGGATCTTTCCGCGGCTGGGCGAGACCGGCACCACCGAGGAGGTCCTGGCCCTGCTGGCGGCGACCCGCTGAACCGACCGAGGCGCAGCACGGAGCCCGGCCCGCCGCACGCGGGCCGGGCTCCGGCCTTTCCGGGCTCCGGCGCCCGCCGGGGCCGGGCTCCGACGGGGCCGGGCTCCGACGTGGCTCCGGCGTTCGGCGGGGTCAGGCCCCGCCGGGCCGGGCTCCGGCGGGGTCAGGCTTCGCCGGGGCGCCAGGCGGGCCACTCCCAGGGGCGGTCGTCCCAGTGGACCCGGACGGGGTCGTGCGGGTCCAGGTCGGGGAAGTGGCGGTGCAGTTCGGGCTCGAACTCCTCGGGGGCCAGCGGCTCCCAGCCCGCGTCCCGGAAGTGGACCAGGCGGTAGCGGCTGTCGGTGCGGAACTCGGCGACCCGGACCAGGGGCTCTTCAGTGGTGCTGTTGCTCGTCATGCGGCCAGCATCGGCCGGGCCCCGGCGGCGCGCACGCCCGTGGCGCGCCGCACGGCGTGTCCCGGGTCCGCACGAGTGGGTCGGGGCGGTTCGGCACGGGGCCCCGGGCCGGTGGGGGCATGCCTGGCGGGTCCGGGCGGCAGGTGGGGCGGCAGGCCGGTCGCACCGCAACGATTGACCCTTCGGTCGCAAGAATCTGACATCAGGTAGAAATTTCCGTGCAACTCTCTTGTGGTCGTGCCGCGTGCGCCCCTACTGTCGGCTCACCTCCACCACGCCTTTCAGAGAGCCGGTCCCCGATGACTGCTGCCCCCGCGTCCCCCTCCCGTTCCGTCCTCCCCCGCTCGGCCCGCGCCGGGGCGGTCGTGGTCGCCTCCGTGCTGGGGCTGGGGGTGGCGCTGTGCGCCCCGGCCGCGCACGCCGCGTCCTCCTCCGGCGGCGCCGCCGTGGTGACCCGGGCCGGGATCGACCCGGCGCTGACCGCGGGCCGCGGCGCCCGGGTGGACTTCCAGGAGCAGGAGGCCGAGAACGCCGCCACCACCGGCAGCGTGATCGCCGCCGACCGCACCGCGTACACCCTGGCCGCGGAGGCCTCCGGCCGCAGCGCGGTGAAGCTGGCCCCCGGCCAGTACGTGGAGTTCACCCTGCCCGCGGCCGCCAACGCGATCACCGTCCGCTACAGCCTGCCGGACGCGGCGAACGGCGGCGGGATCACCGCCCCGCTGGACGTCACGGTGAACGGCAAGGACCGCCGCCAGCTGTCGGCCACCAGCCAGTACTCCTGGCTGTACAACCAGTACCCGTTCAGCAACGACCCGCAGGCCGGGCTGCTGCACCCGGACTGGTGGATCACCGAGTGCGGCTGCGTGCCCGCCGCGACCACCCCCGCGCCGACCGTCTCCACCCCGTTCCGCCCCGGCCACGTGTACGACGAGCAGCGGCTGCTGCTGGGCCGCACCTACAAGGCGGGCGACAAGGTCCGGATCGCGCTGCCCGCCGGGTCGAAGGCGCCGTGGGCCGCGATCGACCTGCTGGACTCGCAGCTGGTCGCCGCCCCGCACGTCGAGCTGAAGGCCGTCAACGTGCTGGCGACCGGCGCCGACCCGACCGGCCGGCGCGACTCGGCGGACGCCATCGACCGCGCGGTCAAGCTCGCCAGGACCCTGCACCTGCCGGTCTACCTGCCGCCGGGCGTCTTCCAGGTCAACCGGCACCTCGTGGTCGACGACGTGACCGTGATCGGCGCGGGCAGCTGGTACACCGTGCTCAAGGGCACCCAGCAGACCCTCGCCGCCCCCGCGCCGGACGGCAGCGTGCACACCGGCGTCGGCGTCTACGGCAAGGACGCGGCGCAGGGCGGCAGCCACGACGTCCACCTGTCCGGCTTCGCCATCGAGGGCGACGTCCGGGAACGGATCGACACCGACCAGGTCAACGGCGTCGGCGGCGCGTTCAGCGACTCCAGCATCGAGGGCCTGTACATCCACCACACCAAGGTCGGCATCTGGCTGGACGGCCCGATGAAGAACCTGAAGGTCACCGGCAACCAGATCGCCGACCAGATCGCCGACGGCATCAACTTCCACACCGGCGTGGCCGACTCGGTGATCCGGGACAACTTCCTGCGCAACACCGGCGACGACGGCATCGCGCTCTGGTCGGAGAAGACCGCGGACGCCCGCACCGTCATCGACCACAACACCGTGCAGTCGCCGACCCTGGCCAACGCCATCGCCGTCTACGGCGGCACCGACACCACCGTCTCGAACAACCTGGTCGCCGACCCGGTCCGCGAGGGCTCCGGCCTGCACGCCGGCTCCCGGTTCGGCGCCGAGCCGTTCGCCGGGTACCTGCACTTCACCGACAACACCACCGTCCGGGCCGGGACGTACGAGCTGAACTGGAACATCGGCCTCGGCGCGATCTGGTTCGAGGTGCTGGACCGGGACATCGACGCCGACATCGAGGTCACCGGTGACCACTACCTGGACTCCACCTACAACGCGATCATGGCGGTCGCCGAGTGGGGCGTGAAGGACCAGTACAAGCTGTCCAACCTGGCGTTCAAGGACGTGAAGATCGACGGCACCGGCACCTCGGTGCTCAGCGCCCGCGTGGCCGGCTCTGCCAGCTTCGAGAACGTGACCGCCCGCAACGTCGGCGCCGTCGGCATCAACAACTGCGGCACCTTCCACTTCACCCCGACCGGCTCCGAGTTCTCGGTCACCGACCGGGGCGGCAACTCCGGCGGCGGCACCACCGGCGACTGGCTCGCCTCCTGGGAGCTGCCCAACACCCTCACCTGCGACGACCGCCCGCCGGTGGTCGCCCCGCCGGCCCCGTCCGCGTGGTGACGGATGCTCAACTCCCGTTCTGGTCAAGCTGCTTGGCCAGCTTGACGAAGCGCAGATCGGGGCGGAGCGGCACGCCGAAACGCTCGTCCCCGTAGGGGAAGGGCTCGAAGTCGCCGGTACGGGCGAATCCCCGCCGCTCGTACCAGGCGATCAGGTCGGCGCGCTGCTCGATGACCGTCATCTCCATCGCGGTCGCACCCCAGGCGGCCCGGGCCCACTCCTCGGCCCGGGCCAGCACCTGCTGGCCCAGGCCGCCGCCCTGGACCAGCGGGGAGACCGAGAACATGCCGAAGTACGCCGCGCTGCCGCGCCGCTCGACGTGGCAGCAGGCCGCGAGGGCGCCGTCCCGCTCGACCAGCAGCACCACCGAGTCGGGGCGCTCCAGCAGCTCGGCCACCGCGGCCGCGTCGGTGCGCTGCCCCTCCAGCAGGTGCGCCTCGGTGGTCCAGCCCGCCCGGCTGGACTCGCCCCGGTAGGCCGACTCCACCAGCGCCACCAGGGCGGGCACGTCCCCGACCTCGGCGGCCCGGAAGACCGGAACGGGAACCCCTTCGGCGGTCGGGGCGGACGTCGGCTCGGCGGCGGTCATCGGGACTCTCCTCGGGGCGGGTGCGAACGGGCCCCGCGGCGGGGCGCCGGAACCGCCATGGTGCCACAGCGCCCGCCGCCGCCGGGACCGCGCGCGCACCGCCCACGGGACCGCGCGCCCGCCCACGGGACCCGCGCGTCCCCCACCGACCGGCGCGGTCGGCCCCCGGCCCGGGGCCGAC